>JAZPYP010000001.1:0-27265 GCA_045544255.1 Eubacteriales bacterium
CCGCGTGTCGTTGGTTCGATTCCGACCGGAGGCACCACGGTTCCCGTATGGGGACCGAGATGCGGGTGTAGCTCATCTGGTAGAGCGCCACCTTGCCAAGGTGGAGGTAGCGAGTTCGAGCCTCGTCACCCGCTCCAAAAAGAAGCAACTTTTGTTTACCAAAAGTTGCTTCTTTTTTTATCCAAGCCCCGTGGCTTGGCATATCATCGCGCGTCAGCGTGTGTTTTCTGCGCATTGATGAGATACAAGGCTTCATCTTGACAGTTTGTGAAAAAACGCACATTTCCGAATTTCGGAAATGTGCGTTTTTTTATCAGAACAGTTGGGAGAGGCGGATGTTGGTGGATTCCTCCAGAGCGGCAGCGGTTTGCTTAACTGCTTCGCCATCGGGCCCTTCTACCAGGATGCGGATATAAGGCTCGGTGCCGGAGGGGCGCACCAAGATGCGGCCCTTACCTGCAAAAGCGGCCTCCGCTTTTGCAACATCCTGCAGGAATACCTCATCCTTCATCAGCTTGCGCTTCTGCAGATCATTGGCGGTAACATTGATTTGCTCTTGAGGATAGGGAGTAAAGATATTATAAACGTCTTCGCTATTCATCCCAAGCTCCTTCATGGCGCAAAGGAGCATCAGGGCGGTGAGCTGACCGTCGCCGGTGGTGGCCTTCTCCAAGAAGATGATATGGCCGCTGTTTTCACCACCCAAAACATAGCCTTTTTCCAGCATCTCTTCCAGCACATAGCGGTCTCCGACTTTAGTGGTCGGCACATTGATGCCGTTTTTATTCATCTTCTCCAAAAGTCCGAGATTCGACATGACGGTGGCGACCAGTGCATTCTGTTTCAAGCGATTGCGCTCCTTCAGATAAAGGGCGATCACTGCCATGATCTTATCGCCGTCGATCAGGCGGCCCTTGGCATCGCAGGCCAGGCAGCGGTCGGCATCTCCATCGAAGGCAAAGCCGATATCGGCGCCCTTGCGCTCTACGATAGAGGCAAGCTCATCCATGTGCATGGAGCCGCAGTTCTCATTAATATTAATGCCGTTGGGCTTATCATGATAGATGCGGGCATCAATGCCAAGCTCCTCAAAGATACGATGGGCAGTTTCGCTGGCAGCACCATTGGAGCAATCCAGAATTACCCGATAGTTATTGAGCTCTACCTCACAGGCTTGCTTGACATGTTCGCAATAGAAATCCTTGGCCTGCAGGTTATAGCTGAATTGACCGCATTTTTCAGCAGGCTGGATCTCGAAGGGATCGATGAGAGCTTCAATCTCATCCTCTTTGGCATCGGGCAGCTTGATCCCGCCTTTGGTGAGAATCTTGATGCCGTTATATTGATAAGGGTTATGAGAAGCAGAGATCATCACCCCTGCCTGCGCACCCATGCGATCAATTAAGAAAGCCAAGGCGGGAGTAGGCAAAACGCCGATATGCTCCACATTAACGCCCGAATAGGTAAAACCCGAAATCAAAGCACCCATCAGCATATCCTTGGATGCACGGGTATCGCTGCCGATGATAACCTTGCAGTTATTTTGCTCTTTCTTTAAAAGATAACCGCAGGCAGCGCCGCAACGGAAGGCCAAATCAGCGGTAAGAGCTTTATGCACCACGCCGCGGATTCCGTCAGTACCAAAATATCTTCCCATTTCAAAAATCCTCCTAAAAGTTATTTTACTTAAATTTACTCAACTGTAACGCTCTTGGCGAGATTGCGCGGTTTATCCACATCGTTGCCCCGCTCGACTGCCACATAATAGGCAAAAAGCTGGGTCAGGATCACTCCCGGAATGGGGGCGATAAAATCGGAGCAGGGTGGAAGGGTTAGTTTATGATCGGCATAATCGGAGCAATCCACCTCTTCATAGGTCAGGCAGAGCACCTTTGCGCCTCTGGCATGCACTTCTTTAATGTTGCCGGCAGTTTTTAAAATGCGGCTTCGATCGGTCATCACGGCGATTACCGGTGTGCCCGATTCGATGAGCGAAATGGTGCCGTGCTTGAGCTCGCCGGCCGCATAGGCTTCGCTATGCATATAGGAAATTTCCTTCAGCTTCAAGGAGCCTTCGCAGCTTAAGGCATAATCCTGCCCTCGGCCGATGAAGAAAAGATGCTCTGCATCCTTATAATGCTCGGCAAGCGCCTTGCAGGCGGGCTCCATTTTTAAAGTGGCGCGGATCAATTCGGGCAGGGAATGAAGATCGGAAAGCATGGCTGCCCTCTCTTCTGCCGAGATCCGCCCTTCGCTCATTTTGAGCGCCATTAAATAAAGAAGCGCCGTTTGGCAAAGATAGGCTTTAGTGGTGGCAACGCTGATCTCCGGCCCTGCCGCAGTATAGAAAACAGTATCGGCTTCGCGGGCGATGGAGCTGCCTCTTACATTAACGATCCCTAAAGTGGGAATTCCTCTCTCTTTTGCCAGTCGCAACGCGGCTAAAGAATCGGCGGTTTCCCCTGATTGGGAGATGATAACCACTAAATCCTCTTTTTGCAAGATCGGATCGGCATAGCGGAATTCGCTGGCGATCTCCACCTGCACCGGCACCCTTGCCAATCGCTCAATAATTTGCTTGCCGGAAAGGCCGGCATGATAAGCCGAGCCGCAGGCCACAATATGAATGGTGCCTTTAACATTCAAAACAGCTTCGTGATGGGGGAAAAGAGCGTTGCCCCGCATATATTGGCCAAGGGTTTCCTTCACCACTTCCGGTTGCTCATGAATCTCTTTGGCCATGAAATGATCAAAGCCGCCTTTTCTTGCGCTTTGCTCATCCCAATCGGCTTTCAGCAAAGTCTTGGTGAGGGCGCGGCCTTTTTGATCAAGGAATTCAATTGCGTCTTTGGTCAGAACCGCAAGCTCCCCTTCCTCCAAAAGATAGTAATCATGGGTATATTCCAAAATGGCAGGAATATCGGAAGCAATAAAATTCTCGCCTTTTCCTTTTCCGATGATGAGGGGGCTATCCTTGCGCACCGCGTAAATGGTATCGGGGCGGTCGGTGAAGAGAATGCCAAGGGCATAAGAGCCTTCTAATTGGGCGGTTGCCTGAAAAATGGCGTTCAGGGGATCGCCCTCATAAAATTGATCTAAAAGAAGAGCGGCGATCTCGGTATCGGTATCGCTGATGGGGCAAATTCCCTGCTGCTCCAGCTTGGTTTTCAGCTCCAAGTAGTTTTCAATGATGCCGTTATGCACCAAAACCACCTTTTTCCCCCGATGGGGATGAGAGTTGGTATCGCTGGGTTCCCCGTGGGTGGCCCAGCGGGTATGGCCGATGCCGGCGGGAGCGTTGGCGGGAGCGGCTTTTTTTACCTGCTCCTCTAATACGCGAACCTTTCCTTTATTTTTATATATCCGAATGTCTTTTTGACCGGAAAGGGCAATTCCCGCAGAGTCGTAGCCGCGGTATTCCAATTTTTTCAGTCCGTCGATGAGAACCTTTGCGGTATCCTGCTCACCGGCATAACCGATAATTCCACACATAAATTCTTTCCTTTCTTAAATAAAATCATAAAAAGCCGATTTTGTCAAATAAAAAAGGCTTTTCGAAGCAACGAAAAGCCTTTTAACAACATGATTTTTTCTTTCCTGATTTTTGATTTTTCAAAAAAGGGGATAAGAGAACGGCCTCGTTGTGGTATAGACACACAATGGAGGTTCTCAAAACACAGTATGTCTATTATATAACATTTTTGCCAAAAAAGCAACTCTGCAAAAGGGTGAAAATCAACAAAAAATAAAAGGACTTTTTGTTTAATTTTGCCAAATAAAAAAGTAGATTTCAAAAAATGTTTTAAATTCCGTAATATCTTTATTGACTTTTGGTCTAACATAAAATATAATAACATTAATGTAATATCGGTGTACTTTGTCTATTTCTATGTGTGCACGCTGATGAACATTCTGACAGGAGGTTGTAAGAATGATGAAAATGAAGAAGATTACCGCTGCTCTTTTGGCAATGGTGCTGATGGTGGCTATGCTTTCCTGCATCACCATCGGTGCGTCTGCAGCGCCTGAGATGAGCGGTCCGGTATCCATCGAAAAGGTGAAGGTGGGGCTGGATGTATCCGGTAAAGAGCTGGATAATAACTGCTTTGTTGTAAGCAGCGCCTGGAGCGGCCTCAAGGCCGGCACCCAAGTAAATGTGAAGCTGGGCGGCGTTATTTATAAAGCCTATATCGGCGGAAATGCCTATGCCGAGATCGCCGATGCAGTGGAAAATGCAAATGGCGGCATGGCTATTTATGTTACTGCCGGTTCTTATTATAAGGAGATCCATGCAAAGGCAGCCGGTCTGAAGATCTATGGTCCCTATGCAGGGGTTACTCCGAATGCAGTGGCCAATGCAACCAATGCCATCGACCTGAAGAACCCCAATCCCAATCGTCCTGCTGCAGCCAATGCTTCTGATAATGCAACTGAGGCAGTGATCAATTGCCTTATCAATATCTATAAGCAAGGCAGTAATCTGACTGTTGACGGTGTATTCTTCGGAAGCAACGGCGGTCTGGATATCCTTGTGGGTGGTGTTCGCTACGGTACTTATATTGCCAACTGCATCTCCACCAGCAGCAAAAGCTATGTTTTCAATATGGATGCCGGCCTGAATATGGATCTGGTGGCAGAAAATAACCGTATCCTCAGCGGCGTTGGTATTTTGAATATGGCCGGCTTCGGTGATGCCACTTTGCGGAGCAATTATTTCAATAACTCCGCCAGAGCGATCTTTACCCACGGTCTTTCCGGTGCCACCATGGGCATTCCCATCTTGGTTGAAAATAACTATTGGGAAAACAGCCATACCATTTTCAGCTATGATCCCTCCGACCTTCGGTTCCCCTCTGCCTATACTGTTTCGATCAAGGGGAACTATGTAAATAACTTTACCGGCGGATATATCGTTGAAAATAACTATGTGGCTATGAAATCGGTTCCCGGTATTAATATCCATGTTACCGGCAATATCTTTAAGGGGATCAAGAATACTCCTTTCCGCTTCCCCTTCAAGGAAAGCCCCAATAACCCGCTGATGGCGCGGTTCCTTGTAAATATCAACGAAAACTATTTTGAGATCGGCAAGGCAACCACCTTTATCGATTCTGCCATGAATGCCACTCTTAATTGTGCTCGCAACTACTATACCTCCCCGATGACTGCTGATCGCGTTATCAAATATAAAGATTCCACTTTGATTCTTTATCCTTATTATGCAGATCCCGAAATGACCACTTTGGTGGGCGGAGCTTCTATCAATGCCATCAATTTGGATCCGGAGCGCTTTGGTGTTGTTCTGGATCAGGAAAATAAAGAGGTTATTATCGATTTCCGCGGCGAAGGAATGGATTGCATCGACCTTACTTCTATTATCGGTGTTGATGAGGGAAGCACTTGGAAGATGTATAAAACTCCAACCCTCTCGGAAGAGGTTAAGGGCAATGTGGCATATTTTGATGGAATCGAAACTGTTCGCTATGTTGCCGTTACCGGCGCTGATGGCGAATCTACCACCATTTATCGCTTCATCATGATCAATGATCTCGGCACTGAAGCCAAGCTTCTTGCTATCGATTTCGATACTACTGCTGTTCCCGAACCGGTTGTAACCGGCACCCATTATGTTTATAATCTGGATTCCGAAACTGCAGTTTTGAATTATGATCTCCATGTTTCCAACGGTGCAACCTATACCCTTTGGAAAGATTCTCAGTGCGTGGCAGAGCCTCTTACTGATAATATGGATGGTTATATTCCTTATACCGAAAATGGCGAAGGCTATAAGGTATTTGTAAAGATCGAATCCGAGGATGGAAATGCCACCGGTAAATATACCTTGGAGTTTGTGCGCCCCCGCTCTGCAAACTATGATCCGGGCGTATTGAGCGTTATTACTCCCGAAACCGATGTTGTGCTTCGCGTAGCGCGCAAAACCATCTATTATTATTGCGCCGGCATTCAAAAGGATGCGACCTTTGATTTTGCTGTAACCCCCGGTGCTACCTATACCATTTATGCGGATAATGCCCATACCAAAGAGCTTTCCTCTGCTGCTGATATCCGAGAGATCGCATTGAACGAAGGCCAGAACTACTTCTATGTAGAGGTAAAGGATGCCAAGGGCTCCAATGATTATATCTTGGTTGCCGATAACGGAACCCGTTCTTCCGATAATGCCATTGTATCTGCCTCCGGTACCGATACGATTACCATTGCAGGCGATAAGATCGGCGCAACCAGCGGTTTGGGCGATAGCGTCAGCATGACCTTTATCACCAATAATCTTTATGCAACTGTTGCAGTATATGCGGATGAGCAACGCACTCTTCCTATTGCCTATTATTCCAACCCTGTAACCGAAAACGGGCGCACCATTGATGAGCGCACCTTTGATCTGCAAACCAAGCAGCCTGTCAGCAAATACTATGTGGTATGTACTGCTGAAAACGGTGCAACCCGCGTTTATACCCTTTTGATCGAGAAAAACTTCCATGCCAATACCTTTGTGGATGTTGCTTCCGATGCTTGGTATACCGCTTCTGTAAATAAGGCGGCTTCCCTTGGCTTGATGAACGGAAGCGAGACCGGTGCAGTGGATAAGGAAACCGGCGATCCCCTTTATGCATTCCGCCCCACCGCCAAGATCACTCGTCAGGAGGTTGCTGTGATCATCGCTTCGATGACCGGTCATAATCCCGATGCGTTTGCAAAAGTGGCTCTTCCCTATACGGATAAAAAATCGATCTCCGGCTGGGCTAAGCGTGCAGTGCAGATCTGCCATCATTATGGATATATGGAAGGCTCCGGAAATAAATTCAGCCCCAAAGCATATATCTCTCGCCAAGAGTTGATGGTTGTTTTTGCGAGAATTTATGATTTGAACGGCACCACTGATCTTTCCGCTTATAAAGATGGAAATAAAGTGGCAAGCTGGGCAAAAGCAGGCGTTCAGGCTTGCGTTAAAGCCGGTATTATTGAGGGATCCGGAAATAAGCTGAATCCCACCGGAAATATTACCCGCGCAGAAGTTGCAACCATGATCGAGCGTATTGAATCTAAAATCGGTCTTTATAACTAAATTTCTATAGAAAACCGCAGATCTTCGGATCTGCGGTTTTTTTGCCTCAAATTTTGGATTTAAATAGCAAAAAAGACGGAAGAAAAACAAATTTGTTGAATGTAAACAAATTGCAAACATTCAAACTGTTTAATTTGACGGGCTTATGTTACATTTGTGTTACATTTTGCCAAAAAAGTTGAATTCCCATTTTCTCGTTGCTATAATGAAAATGGGGAAAGGAATAGGCTCTCTCGTGAAAGTTTTTGATCAAAATCAACCTATTCTCCCCCAACCCTTTCGGGGAGAAAAAGAAGAAGAAAAAGGGCTCAAAAAGAGTCGTTAATTTCACCAAAAAAGAGATGTTTAATTTATGTAAAATTAACAAATTCGCAAAGTTTGGCAGAACATTTTGTGAAATTACTTGCATCTTGCATTATTATTATATATAATGTATCTATGTAATAATAGGGGTGGAATTTTCCCCTTATAAAGATGGAGGTAACTGAATGAGAACGATAAGAAGTCTTCTGGCAGTAGTGCTTGCGATTCTGATGGTTTGCACCATGAGCATCTCTTCCTTTGCTGCCTATGAGAATCTTACCTATGAAGATGTCAGCGAGATCTTTAATACCACCTTGGAAGGCACCATGGCGCCTCTGCAGATCAAGTTTGCAGATAGCCTTGGAATCGTCTCCGGTTTAAAGAACGGCACTTTTCTGCCGGAAGCAAAGATCACTCGCGGCGAGGCGCTGAAGATCGCCTACCGTATGCTGCATTATAACTATGATGAGATTTCCCTTTATGCGGAAGAGGGCTCTCCCTTCGATGAAAGCGAAGGCGGCGATATTCTTGATATTTCCACTCTTCGCCCTTATATCGCATGGGCGATGGATTATCAGCTGATCAATTCGGAATATGTGCCCGATAGCCAATTCCAACCCAATACTTATATCACCGGTGAGGAATTCATCATCCTCATTAAAAAGGTTTGCGGTATGGTGGAAGAAAATTATACCGAAGCTTTTGAATCCGATGAAGGGTATTATGATTATGCCGATTTCGAAGATTTGGAAATGACCTTTGAGGATGTTGCATTCAGCATGGCCGAGATCAGCGCCGAAAGCGAGACCATTAATCGCGAGCAGGCTGCCATCTGCGTGGCATGCGCCATGATGTTTGATGCAGAGATCGGTTATATCGCCGATGATATGTTTACCTACTTTGAGAAGGATGCAGGAATCCCTCTGGAGTGCATGGCTACCGAGATCTATGGCTGCGATTATGTTACCCTTAATGTCCGCGCAACCAAAGAGATGCCTTTGGAATATGAAAAGGTTACCGCTGATGCGCTGCTCTCCAATGGTGCGCAGATCAATACCGGTGTGAATATGAGCGATTTCATCGGCTTCCCCATTGTTGTGCTTTATTTCGATAAGGACGGCAGCGAAACCTTCACCGAAGATGAAGAGATGTTCGGCTATGAAGTGCAGTCTCCTTTGGTATATGATATGAGCCTTTCCGATCTGCTCGTTTATGGTAACAATAGAGTTGAGGGTACCTCTAATGGCGATATTTTCGCAATGTATTCCAATGTTCCCCGTTATCTCAACGGCGGCATCTGGGGCGATGATGAGGTAAATAAGATCTATACTATGGGTGTTGATCTGGATCCCGCTACCGCCACTTCTATTTATACCCGCCCGAATCTGCAGTTCAGATTTGTTAAGAGTAGTTCCTCTACCAATGCAGATATCATCTTGGCAACCGAATGGGTTCCCGGCCGCGTGATGACTGTGAATGAAAATTATATTTCCATTCGTAGCTATTATGATAATGCGGTTTGCATCTATAGCGATAACAATACCGTTTATCATGGTACCTCCACCCTTTCCTCCGGCGATTATGTAAATTTCTATGAATCCAATGGTATTTTGCATGTTTCCACCGGTGTAACCGTTGAGCTTAAGGCTCCTGCTGAAGGCATCGATGAAACCACCCAGCAAAAATGCATTACCGATGGTGAATCCAGCTACCTGCGTCATCTTTATTTCGATGCTACCAATAAGCCCCTCAGCGCTTATGAAGGCACTATAACTGCTGTTTTGGATGTAACCGGAAAAACCTATGTTGCTCTGGAAGAATCTCAGGCAACCAAGGAAGAGGCAATTAAGATCCTCTCCGCCGAGGCAAACGGCGATGGCGAAACTGCAACCGTTGAGGCAACCATTCTTTCTACCGGCGAAGATGTAGTTTTCTTTGATGTTGAAATCGATCGGATCTCCTCCGCTACCGGTAAGATGAACGATGGCGATCTCTTTACTTATTATGTAACTGTTGATGGCAACATCAATATGTTTGGTGTGGATCCCGAGCAAAAGACTGTAATCGAAATGGAAGATTATTTCATCACCGAAGGCGGTGTGAAATATCTGAAGGCTGCAGGCTATGAAGCAGGGGATGCTCCGGTTAATGGTCAGGCCACTTTGATGGTCGATCATAACGGCGGCGTTTGGGCAGTTGCCTAAAATCTTATATGTTATTTAAAGGATAAGAAAAGCACTTATCCTTCAGATAAAAATAAAAATAAAAAAAGGAGAGATTTGCAATGAAGAGATTTTGCAAAGTGCTTGCAGTCATTCTTGCTGTGCTGATGCTGACCACTATGGCAACCGCATGTAAAGGTCCTACCGAAGATCCCGGTCTGGGCGCTCTTGGTAGTAACACCAGCGGTATCGGTGGCGGCGGCAGCAACACCGAGGATGACAACAACGATATCGGCGGCGCCGGTAACGACGATATCGACGACGGTTCCGGCAGTGGTTCCGGTTCCGGCAGTGGTTCCGGTTCCAATAATGGTGGCTCCAACAATGGTGGTTCCAACAATGGTGGTTCCAACAATAAGACCGAAGTTCCCAAGGATGAGGATGAACTGATCAATGAGTACGACGAAACCAAGAAGTACGATGCTGATACCAACCCCTTGGTTTCCGAAGTTAAGAAGCCCAACGGCGGCGTTGCTCCTTCTTTCGATCTGGATACTACCGGATTTGTAAAGAACAATGTGAAGCTGAAAGACCTGAAGGGTAAGAGCCTTACCTTCCTTACCGCGATCATGTATGATACCTTCCAGTATGTAGATGATAAGGGTAAACTTCAGGGTGAGTGGGAATGGTTCAAGTTCCTGCAAAAAGAGTATGGCCTGAAGATCAACTATATCAAAACTCGTTTTGATAAGTCCATGGGTCAGGCTTTGGCTTATATGACCTCCGGTAAGCAGATCGATGTTATCCCCACCCACGTTGGTGCGTTCCCCACCTGCTTGCAGCTTACCCAGCCTTTGGATAACTATATCAACATGAAGAATCTGGGCAACTCCCCCGGTGTTGACGTTCAGGTTCTGGAAGAGACCAAATGGGCAGGCAGCTATCGCTGCATCGCTCCTATCGGCGCTGTAAACGTTCTGTGGTATAACCAGTCTCTTTGCGAAGAGCTTGGTCTGCAGGATCCCCATACTCTCTGGCAACAGGGCAAGTGGAATTGGCAAACCTGGCGTAGCTTTATGCAGTCTATTCCTGCAACCACCAAAGCCGGTAAGCCTCTCTGCTCCTATAATACCTGCACTGCTGATATCTGGTATGCTTTCGCTTTAACCAATGGTTATAACCCCGTTGCGATCGATACCAAAGCCAAAGAGCCCAAGCTGATCAACAACTTTGATAAGCAAGAGTGCTTGGATGCATGGGAATTCTTCTGCGATACTTTGGCAAACTCCAAGAATCCTTCTATGAATGGCGCAAGCTGGAGCAGCATGTATAAAGACGGTAACGTTATGATGCATGATACTCTCAACCTGATGAATGAGTATGCTTATGATGAAAACTTTAAATATTGCCATGATAAGCAATTCAACTGGGTTCCCTATCCCAAGAGCGGCACCAAGACCGGTCAGGATGTGGCATTCTGCTATGGTTATACCATGATGCTGCCCAAGAAGATGAAGGTTCAGAGCAATGCGATCTATGCTGTTAAGTTCATGGAGCTTTGGGCAAACCGCTTTACTGAAGCAATCTTCGATTATCAGGCAACTATTAGTTATTTGAAGTTTAATTATGCTCAGCGTAAAGAGTACTTTGAGTTTGTAACTCAAAATACCTACTTTGGCCTGCAGATGGATGAGTGGCGTCAGCTCGCCGGTGCCGATAAGAGTGCCATGGGTAAATGGCAGCAGATCTTCCACAGGGGCGCCGGTAACATCGTTTCCGAGTCCACTAAAGTTAAAAATCTGGTTGCAAAAGCAATCGAAGGCATTCTCGACTACGGTCTCTAATCTTCGGCGCATAATAAGCGCAATCTAAATTCAATAAAAATCGGCTCACCTTCGGGTGAGCCGATTTTTTATCATAAAACGGCGATACTGATCGTTTCAAAAAGCCCTCCGAGCGGAGGGCTTTTTGCTGCCGATATCATCGGCTTGGGGCAGAAAAGATTTGCCCCTATATAGATTGTGTAAATATGGAAAAAATAGGAGCAAAAAAATTATTTTCGGGTGTAGATTTACACTCGAAATCGCCAATTTTCGCATGAAATAGCGGTTTTGCGCGAATTGGAGTTGGTTGTCATAATCCACTATATCTTGTGTTTTCGAAGAAAAGTAATAAATATATCTTGTATTTTGGTATTGACAAAGCACTATAAGTTGTGTAAAATAGGTATGCACGCTGAAAGGTCTGCGCCAAAATGGGCGCAAAAGGCAGAAAAGTGCAGAATTTTAAGGGGAGGAAGGCGCAAAAATGACCATTGAAGGATTGCAGAAACTCACTCTTCTGGATTATCCGGGCCATACCGCTTGCACCCTCTTTCTCGGCGGCTGCAATTTTCGCTGCGGCTATTGCCATAATTATCAGTTGGTAACCGGCAGGCGCGAGGCTCTGATGGAAAAGGAAGAATTTCTTTCCTTTATAAATAAAAGGAAAGGTCTTTTGGATGGAGTTTGCATCACCGGCGGGGAGCCGCTTTTGCATCGGGATCTTAAGGATCTTTTGAAAGAGATCAAAGCGGCCGGTTTCGCAGTGAAGCTGGATACCAACGGAATGTTCCCCGCGCGGCTCAAAGAATATGCGGAAGAGGGGCTTCTTGATTATGTGGCAATGGATATCAAGAATGCTCCGGAGCGCTACGGGGAAACCGTGCGTTGCAAGGGAATGGATTTTGCGCCCTTGGAAGAGAGCATTGCTTTTTTAAAGGCGGGCTCTTTGGATTATGAATTCCGCACTACGGTTGCCGATGGGCTTCATACCGAAGAAGAAATTTATAAGATTGCCAAGTGGATCCAAGGGGCAAAGCGCTATTTTCTTCAGCAATATAAGGAATCGGAGCAGGTGCCCGATCGATCCTTGCGATCTCCGAGCAATCAAAAAATGAGAGAGTATTTAAAAATCGCCAAGGAGATTATTCCTTCGGCGGAGTTGAGAGGGGTAGATTAAGATGAGAATTTTGTTTCAGGGTGATTCCATCACCGATGCGGGGCGCGATCGCAAAAATCCTGCGGCATTGGGAAGCGGTTATGCCAAGTTTGTGGCGGGTGCGATGAATTTCGAAGAGCCCGGCGCTTATGAATTTATCAACCGCGGTGTAAGCGGCAACCGAATTGTTGATGTATATGCCCGCATTAAGGCAGATATCATCAATCTGGAGCCGGATGTGATGAGCCTGATGATCGGTGTCAACGATGTTTGGCATGAGTTTGGCAATCAAAACGGAGTGGATGCCGAAAAATTTGAGCGGATCTATGATATGCTCATCAGCGAGGTGAAAGAGGCCCTTCCGGATCTGAAGATCATGATTTTGAGCCCCTATGTTTGCCATGGCACTGCTGTGGATGCCCTTGGTTATGAGGAGTTCCGCGCAGAGGTTGAAAAGCGGATCGATGCGGCCAAAAGGATCGCCGATCGCTATGATCTCCCCTTTGTGAACCTGCAGGCGCGGTTTGATGATGCGGCTTCAAGAGGCCCTGTTGCCTGCTTTACCGAAGATGGGGTTCACCCTGTTGCCGGTGGTGCGGAGCTGATCAAGCGCGCATGGCTTGATACTTATAAAAAGTGTTTTAAATAAGAAAGAATATAGAGGAGAAAGAAGTATGTACAACGTAATTAAAAGAGATGGCGCAGAAGCGGATTTTAATATTTCCAAAATCAGCGTTGCCATCCAAAAGGCATTCGATGCCTTGGAAAAAGAATCTCATCCCAGTGTTATTGATCTTTTGGCCCTGAAGGTAACCGCTCATTTTGAGAATAAGGTTAAGAACGGGAAGATCGCTGTTGAGGATATTCAGGATAGCGTTGAGGCTGTGCTCAGCGAAAGCGGCTATGCAGATGTGGCAAAGGCTTATATCCTTTATCGTAAGCAAAGAGAAAAGGTTCGTAATCTGAAATCCACCTTCCTTGATTATAAGGCTTTGGTGGATAGCTATGTTAATGTTTCCGACTGGCGCGTGAAGGAGAATTCTACCGTTACCTATTCTGTTGGCGGCTTGATCCTTTCCAATAGCGGCGCTATTACCGCAAACTATTGGCTCAGCGAAATTTATGATGATGATATTGCAACTGCTCATCGCAATGCCGATATCCATATTCATGACCTTTCCATGCTTACCGGCTATTGCGCAGGCTGGTCTTTGAAGCAGCTGATCAAGGAAGGCCTTGGCGGCGTTCCCGGCAAGATCACCTCTGCTCCCGCAAAGCATCTGACCTCTCTTTGCAATCAGATGGTGAATTTCCTTGGCATTATGCAGAATGAATGGGCAGGTGCGCAGGCGTTCAGCTCTTTCGATACCTATCTGGCTCCTTTTGTTAAGGCCGATAAGCTTTCTTATTATGAGGTTAAGAATTGCATTCAGTCCTTTGTATATGGTGTGAATACTCCCAGCCGTTGGGGTACTCAGGCGCCCTTCTCTAATATTACATTGGATTGGTCTGTTCCTGCAGATCTGAAGGATCTGCCTGCAATCGTTGGCGGCAAGGAAATGGATTTCACCTATGGCGATTGTAAGGAGGAGATGGATATGATCAACCGCGCCTTCATCGAAACCATGATCGAAGGCGATGCCAATGGCCGCGGCTTCCAATACCCCATTCCCACCTATTCCATCACCCGCGATTTCGATTGGTCCGAAACCGAGAATAATAAGCTTCTCTTCGAGATGACCGCCAAATACGGCACTCCCTATTTCTCCAACTATATCAATAGTGATATGGAGCCCAGCGATGTGCGCAGTATGTGCTGCCGCTTGCGCCTTGATCTTCGCGAGCTGCGCAAAAAGACCGGCGGCTTCTTCGGAAGCGGCGAGAGCACCGGCTCTGTCGGCGTTGTTACCATTAATATGCCTCGCATTGCCTATCTTTCTGCCACCGAAGATGAATTCTATCAAAAGCTCGATCGCTTGATGGATATCTCTGCCCGTTCCTTGAAGATCAAGAGAACCGTTATCACCAAGTTCCTTAATGAGGGGCTCTATCCCTATACCAAGAGATATCTCGGCACCTTCGAGAACCATTTCTCTACCATCGGTCTGGTTGGTATGAACGAAGCGGCGCTGAATGCCCGCTGGCTGCAAAAGAACCTTACTACTGAGGAAGGCCAGAAATTTGCCAAGGATGTTCTGAACCATATGCGCGAGCGCCTCTCCGATTATCAGGAGCAGTATGGCGATCTTTATAATCTGGAGGCCACTCCTGCCGAGTCCACCTCTTATCGCCTTGCGAAGCACGATATCGGCCGCTTCCCCGGCATCATCACCGCCAATATGGATGGCACTCCCTATTATACCAACTCTTCTCATCTGCCTGTTGGCTATACCGATGATATCTTCACCGCGCTGGACCTGCAGGATGAGCTGCATACGCTTTATACCTCCGGTACTGTTTTCCATGCTTATATGGGTGAAAAGCTGCCCACTTGGAAGGCTTGCGCCGATCTGGTGAGAAAGATTGCAGAAAATTATCGCCTGCCTTATTATTCCATGTCGCCCACCTATTCGGTTTGCAAGAACCATGGTTATATCACCGGCGAGCAGTATACCTGCCCTGAATGCGGCACCAATACCGAGGTTTATAGCCGTATCACCGGCTATTATCGCCCTGTGCAGAACTGGAACGACGGTAAGGCTCAAGAGTTTAAGGATCGCCGCCTCTATGATCAGGGCATTGCCATGACCAAAGTGCCTGCAAGCCATGCCGGTTGCGGCTGTGGCTGCGGTGATGCCGAGCCCGAGGTTGTGGGTAGTGCGCGCACCATGCTCTTCACCACTAAAACCTGCCCCAACTGCAAGATGGCTGCTGCCATGCTGGATCAGGCGGGAATTGCCTATGAAAAGCTGGATGCCGAAGATCCCGCCAATCGCGAGTTGGTAGAGGCTTATCAGATCAACCGCGCTCCCACTCTGATTGTGGAAGGCCCTGATGGCATCGAGAAGCTGACCAACGCTTCCGAGATCCGCGCCTTCACCAAGAGAGTTTCGGAGGTTGTATAATGTTTGATTGCGTGGTAATCGGTGGCGGAACCGCCGGAATGACTGCAGCGATTTATCTGCTGCGGGCCGGAAAGTCTGCCATGATCCTGGAATCCACCGCTCTCGGCGGGCAGATCACTGCTTCTGCCCGCATCGAGAATTTCCCCGGCCTTTTAGGGGTGAGCGGCATTGAATATGCCGATAAACTCGCCGAGCAGGTCTTTCATTTCGGCGGCGCGATCGAGCCGGTCGAAGTGGCGGGAATTGAGCGGCAGGAGGAGCATTTTGTGGTGCGCACCACCGATGATGAAACCTATGAAGCAAGATCGGTAATCATTGCTACCGGTGCCGCTCATCGCCATTTGGGCCTTGAGCGAGAGGAGAGTCTGGCGGGCGTATCCTATTGCGCAGTTTGCGATGGCGCCTTCTATAAGGGAAAGGAAGTATTGGTGGTTGGTGGCGGAAATTCTGCGGTCCAATCGGCCCTTTCCTTGGCAGAACTTTGCAAAAAGGTAACCCTGATCCATCGCCGCGATGGTTTTCGGGCCGAGCCGGTGCTGATGGATCGGATGCGCCGCACTGAAAATATTGAGATCCGTACCGGAGGGGTGTTGAAGGAACTGCTTGGTGAAGACCAGCTTACCGGTGTGGTGGCGGATTTTGGCGGAAATTCAGAAGAGATTTTTGCCGATGGCCTCTTTATCGCTGTTGGCCAAAAGCCGGCAAATGAGCCGTTTGCAAATTTTGTCGATTTGGATGAAGAGGGCTATATTGATGCCGATGAATCCTGCACCACTAAAACCCCCGGCATCTTTGCGGCAGGGGATTGCCGCAAAAAAGCGGTTCGCCAATTAGTAACCGCTGCCGGCGATGGCGCGGCCGCAGGCCTTGCCGCTATTCGCTATTTGGAAGACTAAATAAAAAGAGAAGCAGAAAAATTTCTGCTTCTCTTTTCTTTTGTCAAAAGATATGATATAATCAATTCGTAATTATACTTTTATAAATATTTATATTTATACTTTTTTGCTTCGTAGAGAGGATATAAATATTTATATTTATACTTTTTTGCTTCGTGAAGAGGATATAAAAATTTATATTTATACTTTTTTGCTTCGCGGAGAGGATATAAATATTTATATTTATACTTTTTGCTTCGTGGAGAGGATATAAATATTTATATTTATATTCAAATAAGGAAAGGAGTGGTAGAAATGGAAGGATATTATGTGCCGGCGGCTGAGGAAGTGCGCACAGAGTTTATTGAGCGCAAAAGCCGCTTTATTACCACTCTTGCAAGAGTAAGTTCTGCCGCCGAGGCAGATGCCTTCATTAAAAAGATCAAGGCGGAATTCCCCGATGCCACTCATAATTGCGCCGCTTATCGCATAAAAGCACCTTTGGTGGAGCGATTTTTCGATGATGGGGAGCCGGGCGGCACTGCAGGAATGCCGATGCTGGATGTATTAAAAAAGCAGGAACTTTTTGATGTTGTCGTTGTAGTAACCCGCTATTTCGGTGGGATTCTTTTGGGCGCCGGCGGCTTGGTGAGAGCCTATTCCAAAGGGGCGGCCGATGGGGTTGCGGCGGCGGGCACCGCGCTGATGGAAGAGGGAGTTTGCATGGAAATCCTTTGCGGCTATCATCTTTATGATCGGGTGCAAAGAATGCCGGAACTTGCCCGCGGAGAGCTTCTTTCAACCGAATTCGGAGAGCAGGTCTGCATCAAATTAATGCTCCGCGCCTATGAAAAGCCTGCTTTGGAGAAGAGCCTTGCAGATCTTTCGGCGGGAACCGCCACCCTTTCGGAGCTTGGCAGAGAATATTACCCCTTTAAAGCATAATATTTCATACCCTTGACCGAATTTGTTCACAATTTTTTCACCCATTTTAAGAAAGAAGCAGTTATACTTAAGATGGAAATAAAAAAGGGAAAGAAGCCCGATCAAGAATAAAAAGAAAGAGTGTGATATGAAATGAGCAGAATTTTAGTTGTAGACGACGAACAAAATATTTGCGAATTGCTGGGCCTTTATTTGGTTAAAGAGGGGCATATCGCTGAAACCGCCATCGATGGTGAGGAAGCGATAAGAAAATTTGCTTCCTTTAATCCCGATTTGGTACTTTTGGATATTATGCTGCCCAAGAAGGATGGCTGGCAGGTCTGCCGCGAGATTCGCCAAACCTCAAATTGCCCGATCATCATGATCTCGGCCAAAGGGGAAACCTTCGATAAGGTGCTGGGGCTGGAGCTTGGAGCCGATGATTATATTACCAAGCCCTTTGATTCCAAAGAGGTGATGGCCCGAATCAAAACCGTTTTGCGCAGAGCAGGCGGCCTTTCAGATGAAAATCGCCAAGAGGTTGAATATGAAAACCTATATGTATCTCTTACCAATTATAAGCTTATGGTGGCAGGGAAGCAGGTGGATGCTCCCCCGAAGGAGATCGAGCTTCTTTATCATTTGGCGAAAAATCCCAACCGTGTTTATACAAGGGATCAGCTTTTAGATGAAATTTGGGGCTTTAAATATTTTGGAGATTCCCGTACAGTGGATGTGCATATCAAGCGAATTCGAGAGAAAGTGGAGGGCGTTTCGGATCAATGGAAAATCTGCACCGTTTGGGGAAAGGGTTATAAATTCGAAACGAAAGAATAAGTGCATAAAAAAATCTTTTTTCGATATTTTAATGCCTGCGCGCTGATCATTTTGGTTACCATGATTGTGCTGGCAACGGTTACCACAGGGGTTTTCACCATTCAAAATGTGCGGGATCAGGATCGCCGCATGGAAAACGCCGCCCAGCAAGTGGCCTCCATGCTGGAGGGAATGCCATCGAATTATACAATATTTGTGGGCTCTGTGATGCGCGGGTCGATTGAAACGGTGAAAAAGACCTTGGAGTGCGAGGTTATCATCGTTAATAAACGGGGCGATGTGATGCTGACTACTTTGCCCGCAACATCAGAACCGGTTCTTTCAAATGAAGCGCTTTTAGCCTTATCTTCGGGGGAAACCTATCGAAAACTCGGCGTTTTTATCGAAGAAATGGGGGAGAGCTATACAATCGGGGTGCCGATCCTGAGCGAAAAGGGGGCTTCTGTCGGCGCGGTTTATACCACCGCGCGGCAGGTGCGCATCAATTCCCAAATGAAGGAGATCATGGTTACCTTTTTGGTTTGCGGCGTTTCGGTTATGCTGATCGCCTTTGTCTTCGTTTATTTTATAACAAAGCAGATCGTGCGCCCGCTTAATGAGATTTCATTGGCCGCTCAAAGCTATGTGAAGGGGGATTTTTCCCGCAGGATCACAGTCGGGCCGGAGGGCGAGATCAATGACCTTGCCATCACCTTTAATCGCATGGCCGATGGTCTTGAGCAGCTTGAAGTTATGCGGCGCGGATTTATTGCGGATATTTCCCATGAATTGCGCACCCCGATGACCACCATTGGCGGGTTTGTTGACGGCATTTTAGATGGCACCATTCCTCCCCAACTGCAAGAAAAATATCTGCTCTTGGTTTCGGGCGAGGTGAAGCGGCTGGCGCGGCTTGTAAATGAACTTTTAGATGTGGCGCGGATCCAGTCGGGCGAAATTTCCTATAAAATGGATCCCTTCTGCATCACAGAGGTGGCCTATCAGGTGCTTCTTTCGATGGAAGACCGCATTCGCGAAGGGGAAATTCAGTTGCGCGTGCAGATCCCTGAAGAGGAGCTTTATGCCCTTGGAGACGGAGATGCGATCCATCGCGTGCTCTATAATTTGATGGATAACGCTGTGAAATTCACTCCGCCCCATGGCGAGATCGCCCTTTCCCTTTATCCGGAAGGAAAAAAATTCTATTTGGCAGTGCGCAATACCGGCAAGGGAATTCCGGAGCCGGAGGTCGGCAGGATCTTTGAGCGATTTTATAAAACCGATAAAAGCCGAGGAGAAAATAAAAAAGGCGTTGGCCTTGGCCTTTATATGGTAAAAAATATTATTGATGCCCATGGAGAGGATATTACCGTTAATTCCAAAGAGGGCAGCTATGCTGAATTTTCTTTCTCTCTGACCAGAGCGGAAGAAGAATAGGAGGAATCATGGAGGAGCAAAAAAATCCGAATTTTGAGAATATGCAAGACCATTCGGCGGAAGGGGAGCAAAGCGCACCCGAACGGATGCCGCTGGCTTGGAACGGGGAATTGCCTCCCTTTGAATCGGTGAAAAAGGAAGAGGCGCCCGATTCTGCTCCAAAAGCCGAGGAAGCAAAGGCGGAAGAAGGCGAGCCTGCAGAAGAAAAGGAGGCTTTGAAAGCCGAAGGGGCAGAAGAGATGGCCGAGGAGCCTGCGGAGGCGGCAAGCAATCCCCAAGGCGGCGCGCAGGTGCCGCCCTTTGGCGGGCAGCCCCCCTATGGGCAGCCCCCCTATGGGCAAGGGGGATATTCTTATCAAAACCCCAATCCTTATCAGAATTATCAATGGCAGCCTGCTGCCCAGCCGCCAAAGAAGGATCGCAATCGCCCCTTTATTATCGCGGCGGTGATCGCGGCGGTGATTATTGCCCTTTGCTGCCTTTTGGTGGTTGCGGTGCAATTTAAGAGCTTTAACCAATGGCTTGATGCCCAAAAGCAAGAGGGAATTGTTGATACGCCGATCTTTGGCGAGGGCGAAAAGGAAAAGGAAGAGGCCGAAACGGGAAGCGCCCAGCGGCAGGAAGGCGCTGTTTACAATGCGCCCCAGATCTCAACCGAGAAAAAGCAGGGCGAAGTGCTTTCCCTGATCGATATTAATAAAAAGGTGAAGGATAGCGTGGTTGGGATCCTGATTGCGGAAAAGAATCAGGATGATCCCAAATTTTCAGGCTCCGGCTTTATTATCAGCGAAGATGGCTATATTATTACCAATGAGCATGTGGTAAACGAGGCCGCGCAGGTAAAGGTGGTGCTCAGCGATGGTATCACTGAATATCAGGCGGTTATTGTTGGAAAAGATGCCCAATCGGATCTTGCGATCCTGAAGGTAGAAGCAAAGGGGCTTGTGGCCGCGGAGCTTGGCGATAGCGATGAGCTGGAGGTTGGCGAGACGGTTGTGGCCATCGGAAATCCCTATGGCATGGTCCTTGCCGGCTCCATGACCGATGGAATTGTTTCTGCCCTGAATCGAAAGATCGAGATCAATGGCTCTTTTATGACCTTGATCCAAACCAATGCTTCCATCAACCCCGGCAATAGCGGCGGGCCTTTGGTGAATGCTTATGGGCAGGTGGTGGGCATCTGTTCTTCCAAATTGGTAGCCACCGATTATGAGGGAATCGGTTTTGCGATCCCTATCAATGATGTGGTTAATCTTTCGGAGGATCTGATCAACCATGGCTATATTCGCACCCGCGCTTATATCGGCATTATGGGCAGCGATTTGGAAGAGGATTATTGCAAATATCATAAGGTTCCTCAAGGGGTTTATGTTTCTTATGTGGATCCCGAATGCGATGCAGCTAAAAAGGGAATGAAGGAAGGGGATATCATCATTGGCTTCAATGAAAAGGAGCTCTCTTCCATGGCCCAGCTCAATGAGCTGAAGAATGAATTCCGCCCCGGCGATACAGTGAAGGTAAAGGTATGGCGGGATCAAAAAGAATTGGAATTTGAAATCAAATTAACTGAATCGAGCGATTAAATTAAAGGGGCTGTAAAAAATTCACTCGAATTTTTTACAGCCCCTTTTTATGAAAAATGCTTTAAAGGGATAAAAGGATAAAGGATTTTTTTATATATCCTGCTTCTTGCGAAGAAAAAAGCAAAGTGGTAAAATAATCCTATATTTTATTAATAGGAGATGAAAGGAATGGAAGGGTTTAAGTCTTTTTTAAAAAGAAAAGAGATTGAACTTTCTTGGAAACGCTATTTTATTGATGCATTGGGCGCTATGGCGCAAGGTTTATTCTGCTCCCTTTTGATCGGCACGATTATTGATACAATCGGGGATCTGTTGGTGGGCGCCGGCGCCAAGAGCATTGGAGCATTCTTGGTAGAGATCGGCGGCTTTGCCTCTCAAATGAGCGGCCCCGCGATGGCGATTGCTATCGGCTATGCCTTGAAGGCGCCGAATCTGGTGCTCTTTTCCTTGGCGGCAGTGGGAAGCGCTGCCAATGGCCTTGGGGGCGCAGGCGGGCCTTTGGCGGTGCTTGTGATCGCTATTATTGCCGCAGAGATCGGCAAAATGGTTTCGAAGGAAACAAAGGTTGATATTTTGGTTACTCCTTTTGTAACCATCTTTACGGGCGTTGCTCTTTCTGCGGCGATTGCGCCTTGGATCGGCAAGGCAGCCAGCGCTTTTGGCGCCTTGATTATGGAAGCCACCGAGCTGCAACCCTTCCTGATGGGGGTTTTGGTTTCGGTATTGGTGGGCATTGCGCTCACTCTGCCGATCTCCAGCGCGGCGATCTGCGCGGCTTTGGGGCTTACCGGTCTTGCGGGCGGCGCGGCTGTGGCCGGCTGCTGCGCGCAGATGGTGGGCTTTGCGGTGATGAGCTTTAAAGAAAATCGCTGGGGCGGCTTGGTCTCCCAAGGGCTCGGCACCTCGATGCTTCAAATGGGCAATATTGTGCGCAATCCTAAAATCTGGATTGTGCCGACAGTTTCCTCCGCGATCACCGGCCCTCTTGCAACCTGCCTTTTTAAATTAGAGATGAATGGCCCTGCGGTTTCCTCCGGTATGGGCACCTGCGGCCTTGTGGGGCAAATCGGCGTTTATACCGGCTGGGTAGAAACCGGCAAGAATATTGGCGCTATGGATTGGATCGGCCTTGTTTTGATCTGTTTTGTGCTTCCTGCGGTGCTTTGCTGGCTGGGTGGCCTTTTGCTTCGAAAGATCGGCTGGATCAAGGAAAACGATCTGAAACTCTGAATATAAAATTAAGATAAAAATCACCCTTTTTTGCGGAAAAACTTCGCAAAAAAGGGTGATTTTTTTGCGCTTTTTGGGGCTCATATTTTTTTATAAAAAATGATGAAATACTATTGATTTTTTTAGAAAAAATGGTATAATTTAAATCAAGTGGAGTCTAAATGGGTGATAAGTGTCTATTTAGTGGGTGAAAGGAGGTGCAAACATGGAATACCTTACCGGCTATTATGAAAATTTCGTTGATGAAAAGGGCAGAGCCATTCTTCCTAAAGAGTTGAAGGCTTTGATGGGTACCGATCTGGTGCTGACTCGCGGTTTGGATGATTGCGTGTTTGTGCTTACCAGAGAATCTTGGTTGGAGCTTCAAGAGAAGCTTTCGGCCATGCCCCTTTCCAAAGGCAGAAAGATCACTCTTTTCTTCAATTCCAATAAGAAAGATGTTTCTCCCGATAAGCAGGGCCGCATTCAGCTTCCCATCAAGCTTCGGGAGATTGCCGATATTAAAGGCAAGGCAGTCATCATCGGAAATGGCAATCGGGTTGAAATCTGGGATCCTGATCGCTATGCAGCAATGGAGGCTTCTATGGATAGCGAAAGCATCATGGCCGCCATGGATGAGCTGGGCTTCTGATGAAGGAATTTAAGCATTATAGTGTCATGGCGGAGGAATGCATCTCCGCTTTGGCTGTCAAAAAGAATGGTATTTATCTGGATGCAACTCTTGGGGGCGGCGGCCATAGCAGCTTGATTGCCGAGCGGCTGGAATCCGGCCTTCTCATCGGAGTGGATCAAGATGCCGATGCCATAAAGGCCGCCTCAAAGCGGCTGGAGCCCTTCGGGGAGCGGTTTCGGGCGGTAAAATCCAATTTCTCGGCGCTCAAAGAAGTGCTGGAGCAGCAAGAAATCGATGCGCTGGACGGAATCATCTTCGATCTTGGGGTTTCGAGCTTTCAGCTCGATGAGGAATCCCGCGGATTTTCTTATCGGTTCGATGCTCCTTTAGATATGCGCATGGATCGCCAAAGCCCTCTGACCGCCTATGAAGTGGTGAATAGCTATCCGGAAGAGCAGCTGATCAGAATCCTCTTTGAATATGGGGAAGAAAAGCAAGCAAGAAGGATCGCAAGGGCTATTTGCAAGGCGCGGGAGCAAGCGCCGATCGAATCAACCGGTCAGTTGGTGGAATTGATTGAAAAATCTTTTCCTCCCAAAGAGCGGTATGGCAATAAGCATCCTGCCAAGCGAAGCTTTCAGGCGATTCGGATCGAAGTAAATGGTGAGCTTGCCATTTTGGAGCAGGCTATGAGAGATGCGGTATCTGCCCTAAAGCCCGGCGGGCGGATCGCGGTGATGACCTTTCATTCCTTGGAAGACCGCATTGTAAAAAATACCTTTGCAGACCTTGCAAGAGGCTGCATCTGCGATAAAAATCTTCCGATCTGCGTTTGCGGCAGAAAGCCGATCATCAAGCAGATCACCCATAAGCCGATCACCGCTTCGGCGGAAGAGCTTGCGGCCAATCGCCGCTCAAAGCCCGCAAAGCTGCGGGTGGCAGAAAAACTATAGTAGAAAGAAGGAGATCTCAATGAAAAAGATGAATATTTTCGGGATTCGCTGGAGTGTTTTGCTCTGCGCATTGGTGCTGGTTGCCATCGGCGGATTTATGCTTTATAGCCATATTGCCCTGAACGAGGTCTCCGAGGATCTTTTGGCCGCCAAAGCCGAGCTTGCAGATCTGGAGGGCGATGGTGTTTCCCTTCAGGTTTCTATCGACGCTAAAAATCAAATGGACGAGATCGAGCGGATCGCCACCGAAGAACTCGGCATGGTAAAGATCGAAAGCTATCAGGTGCAAACCATCAATCTTTTGACCGACGATACCGTAGAGATCATCAAAGATGAGCCCGCTGATAATAGCTGGTGGGATGGCGTTGTTGCCGAATTCAACATTTTGTTGGAATATCTCAACTGATAGAGTGATAAAAATAATCCGAGGAAATTTAAAAAAGGCGGATTGTTTGTTCGCCCTGATGTGATTATGTGAAACGAGAGTGGGAAATTTTTTCTTGCTCTCATTTTGCGCTTTTAGATGCAGGAAGAAAAATTTGGAAAAATCGGTAGTATTGCGATGAAAGGAGAATGATCCATGGGAAAAGGACCCACTAAATCGATGGTAACGCGCAGCACCATTATGCTGGGGCTTTTTGCTGCTGCCCTTTTGATCTGGCTGGCAGGGGTTTTGGTTAAATATCAGATTGTGGACTATACTTTTTATCAGGCCAAAGCCATTTCTCAGCAAACCATGGATGCCACTCTTTATGCCAACCGCGGCACGATTTATAGCCGTAACTATACTGCTTTGGCGGTTTCTGCCTCGGTGGAAACGGTTTATCTTGCGCCCAATTCCATCGATAAAGAGGATCCGGAGGTCTGCCGCAAGATTGCCAAAGGGCTTTCCGAGATTTTAGAAGTTGATGAAGAAAAAATCTATCAGATGACTCAAAAGGATAGCTTCTATCAGTTGGTAAAGCGCAGAATCGAAGCAGATGTAGCCGATAAGGTGCGCAAATTCATTGAAGAAAACGACCTGAAGGGAATTCATTTGATGGATGATACCAAGCGGTATTATCCCTATAATAGCCTTGCTTGCCATATCCTCGGCTATACCGGCACCGATAATGTGGGGCTGGATGGCATCGAATCGATCTATAATGAATATCTGCAGGGCACTGCCGGCAAGTTGATCACCGCCAAAGATGCGGTGGGGGAAGAGCTTCCCTATGAATATGAAACCTATGTGGAGGCCGAAAACGGCCGCAATGTGGTGCTGACCATTGATGAAACGGTTCAATATTATCTGGAAAAGCATCTTCAGGCCGCAAGAGAAGAGCAAAATTGCTTGCAGGGCGCGGCAGGAATTGTAATGAAGGTGAAAACAGGCGAGATCCTCGGCATGGCCTCTTTCCCTAATTATGATCCCAATCAATATTATACCCTGACTGATGAAATGGTACTCTCTTCCTTGGAGGGGCTTACCGGTGAGGAGCTTGAAACTGCTACCGCTGCCGCCAGAAATAAGGTTTGGCGCAATAAGTGCATTGTGGATACTTATATGCCCGGTTCCACCTTTAAGGTTGTAACCCTTTCGATGGCGCTGGAAGAGAAAAAGATCTCTTCGGTGGATCAATTTAATTGCCCCGGCTATATGCGGGTGGCGGATCGCGTGATCCATTGCTGGCGAAGCGGCGGCCATGGGTATCAAACCCTTGCCCAAGCAGTGCAGAATTCCTGCAACCCCGCCTTTATCTCTATCGGCGCAAAAATGGGCGGCGATGATTTTTATCAATATTTTAAGAATTTCGGCCTCACCGAAAAAACCGGTGTGGATCTGAATGGTGAAGCGGAGGGCATCTGGTTCTCTGAATTCAATGAAGTGGAATTAGCCACCGCTTCTTTCGGCCAAAACTTTAAGGTTACTCCTTTGCAGATGATCACCGCAGTGGCCGCTGCTGCCAATGGCGGCGATCTGGTTACCCCTCATGTGGTGAAGGAAATCACCGAAACCCAAGAGGATGGCGGCGAAAAGATCATCAAGGCCTATGAGCCGCAGGTGAAGCGTCAGGTAATCTCCAAGGAAACCAGTAAGCAGGTCTGCGGCCTTTTGGAGCAGGTTGTAACGGTAGGAAGCGGTAAAAACGCCTATGTTAAAGGCTATCGGGTGGCCGGAAAAACCGGTACTTCCGAGAAGATCGATGAAATGCACGCAACCGGTGTGAAGCACTATATCGCTTCCTTCATCGGTTTTGCTCCCGCTGATGATCCTGAAATTGCCATCCTTGTTATGCTGGATAGCCCCAGCAACGGCCAGATCTATGGCGGTGTTTTGGCGGCTCCGGTGGCAGGCGATGTTCTGAATGATACTTTATCTTATCTTGGGGTGCAGCCCAGCTATACCGAAGAAGAGCTTGCAACTTTAGATGTGCCGGTGCCTTCCTTTATTGATAAAAAAGCAGAGGAAGCCCAAAAGGCCCTTGAAGAGAAGGGCTTTAAATGCCAGGTGAAGGGCGATGGCGAGGTTGTAACGGGGCAGATGCCCTCTCCCGGCACTACCATGCCGCAAAACGGTAAGGTGATTCTCTATACCGGTGAGGCGAGCCCTTCAAAGGATTTTGTGGTTCCCAATTTGGTGGATTACAGTGTGGGTGGTGCTACCAACCGCATTTTGCAATCGGGCTTGAATGTGCGGGTTGTGGGTAACGGAAACGTCGGTTCTGATGTTTTGGTAATCTCTCAATCTCCTGCTGCAGGCGAGATTGTGGCGGAGGGCACTGTTATAACAATTCGAACCAATAGCTCGGAAGGCGTTTCGAGCATGTAAGCAAACACGAACGATCCGACCCTGCCTAAAATGGAAGAATTTCGGCGCTTTTCGGCTTGTCGAAGGTTTGCAGGCGTCAGCCTTGCAAACTTCTTCGCGCCAAAAATCATCCAAAATTCTGCACATTTTAAGGTCGAAGAATTTTAAGGAAGCGGATTTTTGGGTTTGCAAGGCACAAAACGCAGCCAATACTGCCGTATTGGCGAGTATTTTAACATAGCAAAGGCGAAAATGAAAATGATTGCGGCATTAGCCGCAGCAGAGCTGCGCTCTGCTAAGAACTCTTCGAGTTCTTAATTATTCAAATTTCACCGTTTGTGCGATCTGGTTGCAGATCGCAGTCGCATTCTGCGACTGGTGGGCAATGCCCACCACAAAAAGGTAAAATCCGCCCCTTAAAATCAGGTTCGGATTATTCGTGTTTGCTTA
>JAZPYP010000002.1:0-21428 GCA_045544255.1 Eubacteriales bacterium
TGGCGATGCGGATTTTATTGAAATTTTCTGCTATCCGCCAAACCGCTCTCTACCGTACCTATGTACGCCGACGAGACCGGTTTGGCGAATTCGGAAACATTTTTGAGAGTCTCCCAGCGTGTCAAAGATGATAAAAACAGAATTCTTTGACACGCTGAAATCCTTGTTTCCAAAGACGGAAACAAGGATTTTTTTGTTAATCTTCGATTGCTGCCTTGCGGGCCATGGCGGCATAAAGGCGCTCTTTATCGAATTTCAGTTTTCGGTCATAGGTATATAGGCCGTTTTCTTCCTGCTCCACATCGGTCAGCTGGGTATAGCAAAGGCCCATCACCATGGGGTTATCCAAAAGGGCAGCCGCGAGGCCCTCATAGCGATAATAGAAATCCTCCAGATCTTTGGGGTTCTTTCCATATCCCCAGCTGAGCATCCGAGTGGCATCGTTTTCGCCCTCTGCCCAGCGGATTCCGCCATATTCGCTCACAAAATAAGGCTCGCCCCCATAGGTCTGCCGATCCCCGAACCGATCCCAAGGGGTTTCCCCCTTCAGGAGCTTTTCATAGTTTTCTTTAAAAACGATAGGATCCTGCTCATAGTTATGGACATCGTAGATATCGGTCTTCAGATGGAAATGGCCGCTGGCATCGATGCAGGGGCGGGTGGGATCGATGGCTTTGGTGGTATTATAGATCAGGGAGATGGCAGGATCATAGGGCTTTCTGCCTGCCTGATCCCATGTCTCATTATGGGGCACCCAACAAACGATGGAGGGATGGTTGAAATCCCGCTCCAGCTCTTCCATCCATTCGGGGAGAATGGCGTAAACGTTATCTTCATAGCTATGATCCAATCCCCAATCGGGATATTCGCCCCAAACCATATATCCAAGGCGATCAGCATGGTAGAGATACCGCTCCTCAAAGATCTTTTCGTGCATCCGCGCGCCATTAAAGCCAAGCTCCATTCCGCGGCGGATATCCATCTCCAGCTCCTGATCGGTGGGGGCGGTATAAATGCTTTGAGGCCAAAAGCCTTGATCCAAAATCAACCGTTGGAAAACGCTTTTGCCGTTGAGAAGGAATTTCTTGCCCTCCAGCCGAATCTGCCGCAGGCCGAAATAGCTCTCTGCTTGATCCTCGCCGAAGGTGAGGCAAACGTCATAGAGATTGCCTTTTCCAAGCTCCCATAAATGGGCCTCCTTGAGAGGGATGGTGAATCGGAGCTGCCCTGCAGCGTTGTTTGCAAAATAGCTGCCCATGGGCTCCCCTTCAAAGAAGACCTCGCAACCAAAATCGGCGGCGCCTTCCAACTGCGCCTCAACAGCAACGCTGCCGTCGGCAATGTTGGGATAGAATTTCACCTTTTGGATATGCGTTTCGGGCAGAAATTCCAGCCAAACAGTCTGCCAGATGCCGGTGGTGCGGGTATAGAAGCATTGGTAGGAATTGTAGCTATGGGATTGCTTGCCGGAGGGAATCAGCCGATTTCGGGTATCATCTTGGGCAAAAACGGTGATCTCATTTTCCCCTTCCTGCAGAGCATCGGTAATATCAAAGGAGAAGGAGATAAATCCTCCCTTATGCTGACCCACCAACTGTCCGTTTACAAATACACGGCAGCGATAGTCCACCGCTCCGAAATGAAGCAGCACTCTGCCTTTTTGCTTGGGGATCTGAACGGTGCGCTTATACCATGCGCCATAGATAAAATCCTTATGCCCGATGCCTGAAAGCTCGCTTTCAGGGCAGAAGGGCACCAAAATCGAATCCTTGAGCGGGGCGCCCACCTTCTGCAGACCGCGCGCCTCGCCGCTTTTTCCGTTATCAATTTCGAATTGCCACTCGCCATTCAGGTTGATCCAGTCCTTGCGGATAAATTGAGGGCGAGGATACTCTTTTCTCGGAATTTCCATAAAGATTGCTCCTTTTTCTTATATTTTCAATTTTCATTATAAGAAAAAATGCAGAAAAATAAATGAAAAATTATACTAAAAAGTTGACTTATTCTACTGCACATATTACAATAAAAAAGAGAGGTGATTCAAATGATAATCAGCAAGATCAGGCATGATTGGCCCTTCAAGCCGGGCTTTTCCATCTCCCGCCCCAATGGGTACCCTGAATATACCTTCCTTCATTTTTTGAGCCCGATTCATATTCGCCTGAACGGCAAGGTGATCGATGCAAGGCCGGGGGCCTGCATCTTTTATGCTCCGGGGGAGCCTCAATTTTGTTGGTCGGAGGCCGGTGTTATCCATAATTGGATGCACGCAACCAAAGATTTAAAGCCGCTTTTGGAGCAATATCATATTCCGGAGAATACGGTTCTTTATCCTGATCATAATGATTTTATTTCGGGAATCTTTCAAAAAATCGAAGCGGAATATTTTTCCGAAGAGCCCTATCAAGAATCGCTGATCAGCAGTTATCTTGCGGAGTTTCTGATTCAATTTTCAAGATCGATTCACGGAGCCCATCATCGGGAGCGGATCAGCCGCGGAGATGCCCAAAAATTAAGGGTGCTCCGGCAGGAATTCCTTTCAAAACCGGAGGAGGATTGGTCGGTTGCCAAAATGGCGAAAAGGGTATCCTTGAGCCCTTCCCGCTTCCATGCAGTATATAAGGCGGTATTCGGCAGCTCACCCATCAGCGATGTGATCGAGGCGCGGATCACCTATGCCCGCTCTCTGCTGCTCTCTGATGAGGGGCTTACCCTCCCTCAGGTGGCAGAGCGGCTGGGGTACCATGACCAGTATCATTTCATCCGACAATTCAAGGCCCAAACCCGCCAAACTCCGGGGCAATTTCGGAAAGCAAACAGGCCATAAAAAAGCCTCATTCCTATTTGGAATGAGGCTTTTTTTATTGGCTCTTTTTGCTATTATAAATCTTATTTTAGATCGGCAATGGGGAAATAGGTAATGCGAAGGTTGGTGCATCCGTAAGGGACGAGCGTCAGCGGCAGTTTTTTGGTAACATACTGTTTATCTGCATAAGGCTCAAAGGTCTTTCTCGGATAGGGAGCGCAAAGATACGGCGCTTTATAGCAATGGGTGTGCAGCTTTATATAGGGGGTTTCCCAGGCATATCCGTCGGTGGCGCACTCCTCGATGGTAACATCGTCAGCCGTAAGATTTTCATCAAGTGCAATATTCCAGGAGATCATATCCTTTCTCATTCCCAGCGCATCGTGGTAATCGGCGGTGTCAGGGGAAGTGAAGGTTGGGTTGACATTGTACCAATGCCAACCTTCCGGCAGCGGCGTTGTGGGTCTCCCCTCTATTTCTTTCCACTCTTCGGGGATATGATAGGAATAAAGCAATGCCCCATACTTGAAAGCGATGGGATATTTTTTCGAGCAGTCGGAATCATCTACACGGATCACCTTGATCTCGGTTTCAAAAGCGATCTCGATGCGATCCTTTTCTTCCCACTTTTTATGAACCTCTACATATCCGTTGCCGCTCTTTGGGGTGCTGATTTTCTCGCCGTTGATCTTGATCTCATATCCATTTGCCCATTGGGGGATTTTAAGGAATAGGGAGTATTCCGCGCCCTTTTTGATTTCAAACAATACATTGTTTCTGAAAGGGTAACAGGTTTTTTCTTCAATCAAAATATGATCATAATGAAGGGAGCAGGGGCCGTATGCAGTGGCATAAACGTTGCCGCCATCATCCCTCAGCATCATTCCTCTTATAAATTCGGGAACAACCGCCACTGCATTAACAGGGCAGCACGACGTTGGATGGCAGGGCGCATATACCTGCATATCCATCATAGCGGTCGTTGAATGGATGGTGGCGTAGATTTGATTGGGCGCTGAAAGATAAGCAATTGCGCGCTCATCCTTTTTTCTTGCGCCTTGCGCAGCATTATAGAACATTTCTTCCATATAATCGCCATACTTGGGTTCTCCTGTGATATAGGACATATAAGAATAAGAGGCATTATAGAAAGCGAAATTGCAGTATTCGCTTTCGGTAACGGATCCCACAGGGCCAAGATATTCGCTCATGGATACGGGAGCGCCCGAAAGATGAACGCATTTTTGGCGAATCTGCTCGATGATGCGCTCGCTGGCGCGCAGATATTTTTCTTTTCCGGTAGCGGAGAATAGAAGCGCAGGCAATCGGATCGCAGACCCGATTGCTGCGGTATGATTGGAGTTATAATGCAGCTCCTTTTCAAGAAAAGCCTTATAGGAATTATTGAAAATATCGTGATCGCAGAGAAATTCCGCATACTCCTCCGCAAAAGCAAGAAGGCGCTCATCTCCTGTGAGCTCATAGATAAATACCATAGATTCCATGATCATGGGGCCGGCGTAAGAGGTCTTTTTGTCCCCCGCCCAGACTCTTGTGTACCAAAGCATGCATTTATGTATGGCCTCAAGAACATCCTCTCGCCCCGTAACCTCGTAAAATGCGATGAGCCCCCGCATGACGCAGTTTGTTCCCCAGGCGTTGTAGTCCTCGTATACATCTGCATCGGGCTCGTCGTAGGTTCCGAGATATCCGTCCTCGCGTTGCATGGTGAGCATCTTATTCACCCAGTCGGTGGCAATATCGATCATTTCCCGATCGTTCAGAGTAAAGGCATATTGAATATAGCCGCTCCAATAATTCCCCGATATTTCCGCAGCCCATCCCAGCTGATCATAGCCGTGCCAGGAATCAACATGGGTTTTGCTGATATATGGATCCCAAATCATGCCCGGTTCAAGCTCATAGAGATGACCTGCCATTCCATCCTTGCCCCGCAGCATCTGATCTTTCAAAAAGCCTTGCGCATGAATGGCGCCGAGAGGGAAGCGCATTAATTTTCCGAAATAGTTGCTCATCATCGTTCTCCTTTTTGTTCTTTGCCTCTATTGTATCGTAATGAAAAAATAAGTAAATGGATTATTGTGATAAATATGGACAAAACGCATATGAAATGTTACAATAAGGCCAAGAACGAAAAGGGGAGCGGAAGATGAAATTTTATGAAATTATTTTAAGGTCTGTCCCAAAGATAAAATTTGCCTGCGCTGTCAGCGTTGAGCGCTATAAAAATCAATTTAGGTGTAAAGAAAATTTTCTTGAAATCGCGGTAAATACGGGCGGAGATATCTGCATAGTCCATAGCAACGGCGCAAAAGAATGGTCTCGGGCGGGAATGGTCATGCCTGTTACCCAGGGGATGAATTGCAGGATGTTTGCGGAGGAGGGGATTTGCCAAAGCCATATAACAGTAGGGGTTGATGTGAAATGTGAATGTACCCTTTATGATACAAAAAACATGGATAATTCTGCTATTAAAAACAAAGTTTATAACGAGGGCGCTATTCTTCTTCCTTATCTTTTTCCTCTTGATGAGCGGTATGAGGAGTGCGCTGAACTTATTCGAAAAATCATCGCGAAGAATGCAGATCAACCGCAGAAAAATTCCTGCGAAGTCCTTGCCGCTTGGTTTCGTCTTGCAGGGAGGCTTACCGAGATTGTCGTCAACGAAATAGAGGAAAAGGGGGAACGGATGTCGCCTTATTCTTACCGCTATTTTGAGGCGGCAAGAAAATATATCGCCGAAAATTATGCCCGCCGACTATCGGTGGAAGATGTGGCCGCGCATACGGGGATTTCCTCGGGATATCTTCAGCTTATTTTTAAAAAGCATGTCGGCATGGGTGTAACCGAATATATCAATCATCATAAAATTCAGCTCGCCAAGCAATATATCCAAGGGCGCAGACTCTCCCTCAAAGAAATCTCCTTTCAGCTCGGTTTCGATGATCCGGCCTATATGAGCAGGCTCTTTAAGAAAACAGAAGGAATAAGTTATAGAGAATACTGTCAAAAATATTTGAAGTAATTTAAGCTTTGCGAAACCATAAAAAAGCCGCATTTCCATTTCGGAAATGCGGCTTTTAATTTATCTAAAATGTTTTTTCATACCAATTGAAATGGGTTTCCTTGCCGTTGAGCAACCACTTTTCGGGCACAACGTTTTCCATCCAATCAAGGGGAATAAGGGTATCGGCTTGGATGGAATTTACGCGGTAGGCTTCCTTTAATTCCTGCTGCTCCGCTTCACTCATGATCCCCGGCTTTGGGGAAACAAACATGGGGGTGCCGCTATAGGCCACCGCGGTCATCCATTCGCGGTTCATCTTCCAATCGATTTCGCCCATAATGCCGATGCAGTCGGCATCAGCCAGGAAAAAGGCTTCGTGGTGCAGCATTCTGAAGGCCAGCGCATTCACCCCGTATTTGCGAACCCGCTCCCACTCGCGGCCGCTGGTATCGTCGCCCGTGCGATTAAGATGCACAAGCCCTGCCGCCAAATGGCCGATCACATTGCAGCCAAGCACAATCGCGCGCCCCTTTGAGGCATTATAAATGGTGCGGTAAAAATCGAGAATAATTTCGGCGGTGGTTTTATTGCGGTTATAAAAAGACCAACCGTCTTTGGCAAATTCGCAAGGCCGCTGAAAGCCCCAGGCACCCAGCATATCATAGGTGGAAAAATCATGCTTGATAAGGGTATAGCCCCAATCGCAGATCATGGTGATCAGATCGGCAACATACTTCAGCGTTTCGGGATGAGAGGCATCCAGATATTCTTTATAGCAGCGGGATCTCATCTCGCTGTCGGGGGCGGTAACCTCGAAATTTTTGTCGGAGAGCAGTCGGATCCAGATGCCGGGTCTGGCGCCCATTGCGGCCATCTCCTCCGCAAGGGCTTTCATATCATGAAATTTGCCTTCGCGCAAAATATTCCAAGGGGCATCGCAGGGGTTTTTCTGCCACCCGTCATCCAGCACAATATAGGGGCGGTTTTCAAGCTCGCCGCAAGCCTCCATCAAAAGCTTGGTATCGGTTAGGATCTCTTGGTGGGAGGTCTCGCCGTAAGCGTAATACCAATTATTTGTGCCGTAAACTTTATGATCAACGGTAAGGGGATTGTCGCAGAGGGTTTTATAGTAGGCCTTCAGCGCATCAAAGGCCGAAACATCGCGATATTCGCCGAATAAAACATCGCAAACCTTCAGGGTGCGGTTTTCCAAAAGAACTCCTTCGCCGCCGCACCGCACATCCAGCCAAAGGGTAAGCCCTGCAGGATCATATTGCCACATGCACATGGCATTCGGCGCGGTCTTCACCCCGAAGCACTCGGTGTATCTGCCGCTGAAATCCCGATTTTGGTCGCTGCCGTTGGATACTGCGCAGACCCAAGGCATCATCCGATCGGGTACAATTCCGCGCCATTCAAGATCCCCGTAACCGCGCTCCCAAACATCGCCGTAGACCTTTACCGATTCCTTGCGCTTTTCGGTTTCACTAAAGTTCCAGCGCAGTTTGATATACTTCATCGGTGTTGTATCGGCCGTAAGGTCAATATGCAAACGATCGTTTTTCAGCGAAATTTCTACCGTAATATCATCCTTTTTCAAAGGGGATGAAAAAGGATAGCTTTCATTGCCGTTTTCAGAATGAATCCCTATATAATCAGGAGTGCGAATCTGCATTTTTATCATTCCTTTCGTATAAAAAAGATCAGCTTAATTATACATTATAAAAGTTTAGATTGCAATAGGATTAAGGGGCTCAAAATGCTTTTAGTAATAAGAAACCGCAGGGGAATAAGACCGAATGCCAATGGTTCAAGTCCGTTGACACCACAAAACAGAAAAATCCCACACACCTAATGGTGTATGGGATTCTTTTGGTGCGGGTGTTCATAACGGACTTGATAAAAAATATTGAAATACCGGCAGAAACACACATATTTTTCACTCACACATTTGTGTATTTCAAGGTTTCTTCGTAAAATAAAAATACAGAAACGAGGAAACAAGATTATGTCAAAATTTATTGAAGAATTCTATTACGGTAACAGTGATCCCCAAGCAAGAAGTACAAAGCAAAACAAGACGGTTCAAAAACAGATGGAAGTTCTAATGCTCAACGAGGAATTTCTAACCGAAGCACTCACAGGCGAATGCAAAAAGAAGTTTCTTGATTTTGTTAATGCTTGGAGCATTGTCAACGGCGAATCGAATCTCGACAGCTTCATTATGGGATTTCGATTGGGAGCAAACTTTGCATACGACACTTTTGTATCAACCGAAGCACCGTTTAAGGATTTATTGAAGGAGTGAAAGATATGTCAAAGAAGTATTACATAGCTCTCAATGATTACGAGCGAGGAACGATTATCAATTGTCTTAATGAAAAGCGCAACAAACTTATTGCAGACGGAAAATACACTGATGCAGTTGACGAAGTGTTACTTAAAATTCTTAACGCTAAACAAAAGAAATTCAAAGTAGTTTACAAGGAGGCTTAATTATGGAAAAGCGTATTTTCAATGAACAGACGGGTATCAGCTACACTTTGCAAGGCGATTATTACTTGCCTGATCTGAAACTCCCCGAACAAGAAGATAATCAAATTGGTCTGTGGGGACAACGACACTTAAAATACATAAAACAACACAGAAAAATCCTTTACTTCAATTTGCTGACAAGCGGTAAGTTAAACCAACATCTCGCAGACATTGACAAGCAAGCTGAGGATATGTTTTTTCGGCTCGTAGAACAAACGGCAGAACGTGAGGGCGTGACCGAACAGCTCAAAGCAGATAATCAAATGGAGTGGGTTGCTCGGATGAACAATATCCGCAGTAGAATCACAGAGGTAATAAACAATGATTTGATTTATAAATAATAACAAGGGTTATCGCATTTTCAATAATGTGATAACCCTTAATTGTTATTGCTTTAGAACAAATCGCCTTCCTCCAAAGATACATTATATCTTTGGAGAAGATCATCTACACCATTGCTGATACACTCTTCAATCTGTAATATCAAGTCCGAAGTGTCTGTAGTCGGCGGAATCATACTCAACGGAACTCCATATCCAAATTTCTTTTTGAATTCTTTTGCTATTGCTCTGTATTCTTCAGTCAATTCAATCATTACATCCACTCCTTAATAAAGACTCAAATCTTGCGTATGCGGTAGGAAAATATTTCTTCATCATATTAGTCTTTTCTTCGCTTCCAATCGAAGATTCAAACATATTTGCAAACGCTTCTTTTTCTACTCTCGTAGTATCAGCGTTCCAATATGTATAATGATGACCCCAATCTCCCTGACATTTACATTGAGTCAGGGAACCAAAAATATCAGACACATTTGCACACCAATCACCGGAAATCTCATCGCTAATATAATCGTAGGCATCGTCTATATCACAATGCTTATCTACCATTACTTTGTTTATGTAAGAAGATACATCTCGTTCCAAACACTCACGATACAACTGATCAGATGACAACCATGCGTGTCCATTACCGGCATAGTCATCTAACATATGACCAACTTCGTGAAAATAGGTAGAGAGATTTCCTGTTGGATTGTGTAAATCCGCCATCGCATTAAGTTTAATTCCGTTAGAAAGTGAATTATAAAACGGGGTGCCCTTAAACTCATAATCTACTATTCGGATATTACCTGCAAATGTATCATAGAGTTTTTTTGCATAAGTATTTGTTTGGTCACTATTCAAACGTTCTAATGCTGCACGAGTATACTTTTGGCTTATATCAACTTGTTCTGCTAAAATCGCACTACCAATAGATGATCCGTGTCCAATGTATGACTCCATTTTATCGGCAGTACAATTCAACATATATGGAAGTTCAGAAATTGCTTCGCTAGCAACCTCTTGTGCCTTAGAAACAGTATTGAATAGTTCAAAAAATTCCTGCTCGTGAGGACCTATGGACTCGGCAACCGACTTAAACACATTCAAAAGGTTAGTCGTACTTTCAGCCATATTTGACAAAACAGTAGGCATCACATTAGCAAATTCTCTCAGAGCAGCAACACTCTCTGTACTTATAGACAATCTCATAATGCTTATCCTCCATTTCCAAGCAACAGCAATAAGGCAGATGCTGCACCTCCGCAATCACCTTCATACTCGCCAATTTGAGAGCGAGTCCATCCTCTGCCACTAAAGATCTTTCCGTTTTCATACTCGCCAATTTGAGTACGAGCCCATCCTCTACCACTAAAGATCTTTCCGTTCTCATATTCGCCAATTTGAGAGCGAGTCCATCCTCTGCCGCTAAAGATCTTTCCGTTCTCATACTCGCCGATTTGAGTGCGAGTCCATCCGTATCCTGAAAATATTTCGCCATTTTCATATACGCCAACTTGGGTTCTTAGCCAACCACTGCCTTTGTAAATACCACTCATACAATAGGACTCCTTTCCTCAAATGGTAAGTATTCCATCAATAACGGTAATAGTATCAGTATCTTCTGTTCTATTTGTTATTTCGCTTCTAGGACATTCTTTAATTCCTGAAACGTAAATGGAATGGTCACTATCAACCAATATTTCGTGTTCTCCTTGATTTAACGATATGTTCTCTATATATCCTGCGTGAACACCTGCAACTGCTGTCAGCCTAAAAATATATTTGTTAGCAGGTGAACGATTAAAAATGCTATCGTTTGCCAAAGAACAGCTCATCATTGCAGAATCAGTGAAATTACACCCTTCCTTCAAATCATCCTGACAACAATACAATGACATTTCCCGCACTGCATTCTCACTTAATGCTCTGTAAATGGTTACATCTTCGGGTATGGCGGTTTTTGCCAAAGCAGAATGGATGTCATTTCTCATTTTAGAAAGGTATTCATCAAGTTGAATTCCGGAACGCAATGCAGTATTAAGATCATCATATTCGGGACCTGAATACCTCTTGATTGCTATAATCTGTTCCTTGGTCAACCCATTCAACCAATCAGAATAGTGTTGCATACCCCATCCAAAGGCGCTCTCACGATCCCCATAAAAAGACACAGCACTTGCGCCATTGCTCTTTGTTGTAGAAAAAGTGATATTAGTTGAATGGCTATGTATTTCGCCATCAGCCCCAACACTTTTACCACTTATTGTTTTCGAGGGTATATTAGCAATATAATCTTCGATCTTATCAGCCGTTTGATTCAACATCTTCGGTAATGCTTGAATTGACTCGGCTGTTTCTTCTTGAGCTTTTTTGACAAGTAGTAACATATCGTAAAAACTCTGTCGATGTTCTCCAAGCGTTTCTGAAACGCCTTGATAAGTTGTAATTACTTTTAACGTGCTCTCAACAATATTTTGAACGGCAATGGGTATTGATTCAGCTAATTCTCTTAGAGCATTTACACTTTCAGCATTTAATGATAGTTTCATTTGTAGTCATCACTTTGCTCCAACAGTCGGATGTGCTGCAACATAGGCATCAATTTTATCCGCTGTTGTAGTTAACATTTTGGGCAATTCTTGTATTGCTTCTGCTGTTTCTTCCTGAGCTTTTTTGATAAGCATCAGCATATCATAAAAATCTTGGTTATGAACACCAAGTTCCTCGGCAACAGATTGGTAAACTTGTACCACTTTTTCAGTGCTTTCAACAATGTTTTGAATTGCTAATGGCATTGACTCTGCAAATTCTCTTAAAGCAATTGCACTTTCTGTGTTTAATGCTAATTTCATACAATCACCTCTTAGTCTTCGTAAACCTCAATTGCTCGACGCTTATCCTCAATTAAAGCTTCTGCAACGTCAGCGGCAATTTGAGAGGTTTTCTTCAATTCTTCCAACGCTTCATACAGTCTTGCGATGTGTTTCTTTGCAATATCGTCACTTCCCATAGCTGCATCGCAAACATTAGCTGCGTTTACTAAGATTTGGCGATTTAATTGCAAGTCGTTCTGATAATCTTGAACCGCCTTAATAAGTATATCCAACGATTCAATTTCGGTGTGGTTTGCCATATTCTTCACTCTCCTATAATTGATTAAAGTAAATATTCTTCTTCATCATCAACTGCGTTGATGACGCCATTAGCGCTTAACTGCCATCCATCCCAAGATAAGCCGGGATGCAAGTATGGTCTAAATGAAAGACTGTCTAATCCATTTGTATATCTAAAGGAATGGTCTTCAAGTTCAGAAATAACACTTGCATTAGATGTTCCTACCACAGTCATCGCATCAGGCTTTGCAGTTCTAAACATAATCTTGTGTTTGAACAAAGAGGTATCAATTTTTGTCTGACGCAAATCGCCAACTGTGCCAAAAACCAACATAAAATGATAACCCAATCTTGGACCATTTGTAAGAATATACTTAAGATCTTCTCTTGCATCATATTTAGTGCTTTCAACTCGTTCCACCGTACTTGCCTTTTGGACAACCGTTGTAGACGGAGCATTGGAAAGTTTCTCACCGCTAAGGCTTGCCGCCAATTGCGTGAGCAAATCAGGTTCTCCTGCTTCTCTCTTTTCATAAGCAACTTGACTTGTTGATGACATTGCACTTGGTTCAGTTTGTACTTGATAAGACATATCAGTAAATATCGTTTCAAACCCAAGCAGTACATAAAACTCATTTGCTTCGACATTTGACTGTATTCTGTCCTTGAGATTTTTAATCTCTGTACAGATGCCTTCAAGTTCGCTTTGACTTGTGAAATGTTCATTGCACTCAAACTTTATCTGTCTGAAAACAGGATTTTTCTTTGTGCTCCAAAGAGATATAGTGCTGTTCTGCATTTCTAAAGAACGAGCAAGGGACAAGACTACGGAAGAAGCCGCCATTTTCTCACTCGCCGGAGCAACCATCAGTATGTTCTCACAAAACTCATTAGCAACATTTATTGGAAATAACGGTAACATTCTACGTGGTTCTCCAATAAACAAAACTCTCTCGCCATCAAGTTCGATTAAATCTCGATGCGAATCATAATACGCAAGCATCTCATCTTTTTTAGAATTAAAAGCAAGATATAGATTGCCGTCAATAATCATTGGCTTCTTACTAATGTAAACTTCGGTATTTACGGGATCATAACGAGGAACTGTATACATACTCTCTGAAATAGAATCGATCATTTTCTCTTGTTCTGTATAATCAGAAATATACAAAACTTGCGAAAGTTTCAGATGGTTTCCTCTCTCATCAGCAGGGATTCGTGTTAAAGTGTGATGAACAGTTAATTGCTCCATCATTGCTTTATCCTCATCCGTTGCAGATTTAAGATCCAACGTTTCTTTAATTTCATTGTATTCAGTTTTCATAGATACACGCTGTTGAATTTGCTTTTTGGAAAAGTCATTTAACCCACGTGTGCCACTTGTAAATCCTTGACTTGCAAAAATAAAATGAAGTCCTAATGCAGCGCCTTTTGCCAACAACATCTGCAATTTTACGCTGTAATTCTCATTGCTTGATGCAATTGAGTCAGCAATAATTTGGGACATTACAGAAAACTCATCAATAATGATCATTATTGCAGGCATATATTTTTCGGTTGGAACTTCACCGAGCTTTAGCCATTTTCCCTTGAACATATTTTGGCGCTTTATTAATATTTCCGTCAGCCTATCAATGATGTCGTAAACAAGTTCAGGGGATTCATCAAGAATAATGTATCTTATGTGTGGTGGGGTATGATTTATATAGCGACTAAATTCTGTCATCTTGAAATCAATCAGCCATATCTCAATATCATCAGGATGATTATTCTTTATCATTCCTGTAATAAGAGTGTGCAAAAGCGTAGATTTACCAGACCGAGAAGCGCCGCTGATAAATGTTGCAAAATTGGAGTTTTCAAAATCCATATACTGCAATTCACCCTGAGCATTTATTCCATACGGTATATTTTCGATCTTCCTATAACCTTTGTGATAATTGCTTCTGCTTGCTAAGCCAATTCTTTTTGCATAATCATTGCTTAAATCAACAATCGGCTTTTCATCAATATAAACACGTTCAATATCTCGTGGAAGCTGTTCAGGAGCAACATACCAACTATACTTTGCCGATTGGTTTTGGGAGTTTTCAAACTTGAATACTCCATTAGTATTCAAAATATTATCCGCAAGCGTTTGAATGAATTTATATGCATCTGAAGAAGTGTAATTCTTTGACGAATTGTTATGCGTTATAGCAACGACAATTCCATAATGTTCAGCATTAACACAAAGTTGTTGAATCTGACTAACCAAATTGGCATCGTATGCTTGTGGAAAATCGTGAAAAACATACAACGCTTTCTTCTTACTCTGAACAGAAAGGTGCTCGCTTCTAACTTCACGAATATTAATTTCAGAAATTATGTTCTTTAATTTCTTTCTTACATCTTCCATTGAAGTAGGAACTGTATCAATAAACGAATTAGTGGAGCCACTTATTCTTGCCAAGCATCCAAGTGAACTTGAATTAAAGCGAATCGGATCTACGAATACGACTTGTGCAAAATCTTGTCCGTAATGCCTTGCAATGTTCAAAACTAGATTTTGAATGCCTTTTAATACAAGAGCTTCAGTTTCATTTTCATATTCCGCAACGACAACTTTACCTCTTGTTATATCAACATTTGCGGGAACGCAGATGGTTGAGTTAAAGGCGTTGCATAAACCTTTAGATTTTTCAACCATTTCTTGTTCTAATCCTTTGGGTGCAGGAAAAGGAAGCTCAATAGTTCCTAGTGAAACAGTTCCAATCATCTCAGGTGATAAAGTAGAAGCGTCAGCACTTCCACCAAATGTAGATTTATCCCGAAGTAAAAGGGAAATAAACTCTACAAAAGAATCAGAGTGAAGATATGAAACAATTTCCGTCCGCACTATTGCTATATCGTTTTCGATGCTTTTCAAGACTTGAGTGTGCTTTTGAGTTAAAGTGTCAATATAACCCTCGGTCTTTTGTGTTAATGTAGAAACTTCTGATTTAAGATAAATCATTTGGGCAGTCGCTTCAGTATATAACTGAACTGCGAAAGGATCATCAGAAAGGCCACTATTAATCTGTACGGATAATCTCGATAATACGCCACTATCAAACGGTTTTGCGGACACCGCATCATTATGCCGGATAGAATGTGTTTTTGCAATTCCAATAAAAGCATTTACTTTTGCGATTCTGTTATTATTCTCCGCAAGATCGTCATTAAGTTTATTTTTTGTGTTAGACACATTCTGTAAATACTCCGATTTGTTCGTGTCTAATTTATGCTGCAACGAAACGAGCTTATCATTTAATGCGGTAAGCTCTGCAAATACCTTTGAATATGTTTTTAACAGTGTGTCCATAGCAAATTCCTCTTTTTTTAATTTACCGCCCAACCACGAGTTGCCTTATAATTTCCATTAGGAGCAGTATATACAATCGTAGCCATTACATTATCATTTTTATAGTCGTATGTAATGTTAGTTACGACACTTGTACCACTCGCATCTTGCGGATACTTCATCGTTATATTGAGTTGGATAGCAGATGCAATCGCTCTAGTCAAAGCAGTTTGCTCTAACGGAGTTTCTAATTCGTCACAGCGCTTTATTTCAAAATCAAAAGTACCCAAATTGCATTCAATTTTGTTTCGATATGTTCTGAAAACAAAGGGGATATTAATCTCTTGAATATGACTTCTTCTGTCAGCCGCATCAATAGTTTTTGCAAAACCATTTGTCATCCAATCAATAACTTCGACCGCCAAAGGGCTTTCTGCAAAACGAACACTCATCTTCTGAGCTTCAGCATTGAATCCACTTAAATAATTCTGATATTGATAGTTGGCATCATCTCGAATCTTCTGAATTGCTTCTTCGCACTTTTGTGTTTCGTCTGCAATACGCTGCTCTGTATTGTTTTTCGCCGTTGCAATTTGATTATCAATGCTACGATTTGAGCCATTTTGAGCTGATGCGACCAACCCGCACAGGATTAGTCCGATTACTGCTCCAATGGCACCAAACATCAGCCAAAACATAAAAGCAGAACCAATCGAATCACTAAAGTTGATTTTCGCATCAATTGCATCACCATTAGTAAAACACACAAATGCACCGACCACCAAGCCAGTAATAAAGCCACCGCCTGCAAATTGACCATACTTAGGTTCGCTTGTATTTTTAGACGAAGATAAATTGTGTACAGTGTTATTGTTATTTGTATTCAGCCTATGTATTGCTTCGTTTTTTTGCTGAGTCACCTGATTGATCTTTTGATTTGTAACCCTATCCAACTCTTGAAGAAATGAATAAGGAAATTGATTAAATTGCATTGTTTCTCTCTCCTAATAAGTTAATTCCAATCTCTAACTGCTCTAAAATTACCATTTTGAGCGGTATATACCAGTGTGGCAGAAACGCAATCTGCACCGTATGAGTAGTTAATATTTGTTATGACATCAGTTCCACTTACATCGTTGGGATATTTCATTGTCACATTGAGTTGGATTGCAGAAGCAATCGCTCTTGCTAAAGCAGTTTGCTCCAACGGATTATTTAGATTTCTGCATCTTTTGATTTCAAAATCAAAAGTTCCTAAGTTGCAAGTAATCTTATTTGCATACACATTAAAGTTGAATGGAATATTTACACTTTCAATATGACTTCTTCTATCGGCAGCATCAATGGTCTTAACGAATCCATTGGTCATCCACTCGATAACCTCAATCGCCAACTGACTCTCTGCAAACTGCACACTCATTTTCTGAGCTGTAGTTTCAAACTCTGAAACATACTGTAAATATTCTTTTTCGGCATCTTTTTGGATATTCTCACGAGATGTATTGGCTCTGCTTTCCTCACGAGAAATTTGTGCGTTCATTTCTTGAACATTCTCGTCATAACTTTTGTTAATTAAAGCAGAAATAATGCCACCGACCACTAAGCCGCCAATTGTCAGCATAATCCAAGGACCAAACACATCCCAAAATGTCATTCCATCGCAATTAGAAACACACGTAAAGAAACCGATAACAAATCCTACCATTCCGCAACCGATAACCCAATTTGAGCCATCCGGCTTTGCTCCGACGGAACTCTTTATAGAATTTTGTTGTTGATAAGAACGATTAGATTCATCCGTCAGTCTTTGCTGTGTGCGCTGATCTAATTCAGATTTGAAAACAGGTGGAAATTTGTCAAGTTTCATTTTCTTTGTTCTCCTTTAGTATCATATAATTATACATCATTTTTTTGTTTGAATAGAGTAAAACAATTATACCAAACAATAGTGTCAATACACTAATAATTTGTGATGTGGATAACAGTCCCCATATCCCTCGAATATCATCTCCACGCACAAATTCAATTAAAAATCTGTAGCAAGAATACGTAATAAAATAAACGGCAGTTCTCTTACCTCGTATAGTCGTCTTACAAATAAAATGAAGGTAGATAAATAGTAAAACGCAAAAACATGCTTCAACAAACCAAGTCGGAAAAATCTTTACCATTTCACCATTTACCGGATAATTTATCGACAAAAAGCCTTCATATCTACATCCATAGCAACAACCGTTCAAGAAGCAACCAATACGTCCGACTGCGTGCCCTAAAGGAAGAAGTGATACCAAAACATCAGTATATTCCAAAAAGGGCTGCTTCTTTATTACACAAACTATAGCCAAGCCTATACATCCGCCGATAATTCCTCCGTAAAAAACAGAACCGCCAAATAACAGGTTATACCAAAATGGCCTGTCTGATGATGGGATTAGTGTTATTGCTGACATCAATCTCGCACCAATCGCTGCACCCACTAATATCGGCACGATCTTCCTCAGCATATCTAAAAGAAATACTTTTGGATATAGTTTTGACTTAATGTATACCACTCCAGTTAAAAACAAGGCGAAAAGAATCACATAAGGGAATACAGAAATTTTTATGTTTGAGATTTCAATATATGGAAACATACGCTCTCCTTATAGTTCTATTCGTCACTTCGGTTTTTTACAAAGTCGGCAATATCTCCGATATTACAATCCAAGACTTCTGCAATCTTCAAAAGTACAGATATAGATACTTCTTGATTCTTTCTCAATTTAGTAAATGTTGCAGGTGAAATGCCTGCTTTTTTTCTTAATTCTGCTTGATTCATCTCTCTTTCAGCACATAAAACCCACATCTTCTTATAATTAATTTCCATAGTTTACCTCCTATGTTGCTGTAGGTTTTCTTATTATACCACAGTTTTCTCCATATAACAACAGGTTTGGTTAAGTTTCTATTATTTTCTCGCACTTTCACACGAGCTTTTTAAGAAATATTGCAATCAATTTTATAAAATCATTCCAATTACAACATAAGTGTTTGTGTTGCGACAAAAAGTACTTGACAAACGAATGTTCTATCGTGTATACTGAAATACCCTCTTAGAGGGAGTACAACTGAATATGATGTCTTCGTAGAGGTATAGTCTGCTATAACTCACTATACCCGGCAATCTCTTTTGAGAGAGCTGTGACTCGCCACCGTGAATCTTTTGTACTGTTTAAGGTGGAGTTGAGTTAACACAAACAGTATGGTCTTTTGAATTAATTCAAAGCCGTTACATATGAGCATCTGATTTGAAACGAGAGCTAAACGCTCCCGTCGATTATTAGTGTTGATATGTAACGGCTTTTTATTTTTTCTCGGACTACTTAATCAAATTACGAACGTGACATATAACCCTCAGTTGCACTTTGACAATTTAATGACCGTCTGAATGGGATACTACGCCAAGACTTTCCTTATGGGAACGAGCGAGAAAACGTCGCTGAAAAACAGGGGCAGGAACGACATTCAGGGAGAACGGCAAAAGGAAGCACTATACCTGTCCACAGGTGTAGCGAGCATCGGATTTTGACACCAAAATCCAATCCACACCCTAAAGGGATGTGGACTATACTCAGGGAAAGCCCCCTGAATACCCCTAAAAGTAAGGAGATGATTTTGTGAAAAACAAGGATTCCGTTCGTATTTCCGTGCGGTTATCCGAAGAAGAAAAAGGAAAGTTAGAACGCTCGGCAGAGATATGTGGACTGTCACAATCGGAATTTGTGCGGCAGTTATGCAAGGGCAAAACACCGAAACCGCAACCGACAAAAGAGTTTTGGGAACTGCTTGAAGCACTCTATGAAGTCCACAAAGGGTTTATGGCGTGTGCCAAGTATGAGCCGTCTGCTCTCAATGTCTGTAAAGAAATCGAGTGTCTTATCCTCGATTTACAGGAGGTGGGATAATGGCTACTACGAGTTTATGGCATATTGAAGGTCGGTTAAAAGACCTTATTGCCTATGTAGAAAATCCCGAAAAGACCGTTGCAAATAATCCTAACTTGCAATCGCTATGGGAGGTTATGTCCTATGTCAGCCGCCCAGAAGCCACCGAGCAAGGCGAATATGTTTCCACTATAAACTGCTTAAAGGAAATTGCCTTGCAGCAGATGATTCTAACCAAGAAGCAGTATGGCAAAGAAAACGGATATATCGCTTGGCACGGTTATCAGAGCTTTAAGCCGGACGAGGTTACGGCAAAAGAAGCACACGAAATCGGGTTGCAGACGTCAAGAGAAATGTGGGGTGATCGGTATCAAATCATTGTTACTACCCACCTTGACAAAGACCATCTGCACAATCATTTCTGTTTTAATTCCGTATCCTTCATTGACGGCGGAAAGTATGACTATTCCAAAGCAGAACAGAGAAAGCTCCGCAGTGTTTCTGACCGTATCTGTGCCGAACACGGCTTGTCGGTTATCAAGAACCCGCACAAAGCACCGACAAGACAAGTGTGGCTTGATGAAAAAAGCGGTAAACCTACCCGTTACAACGTGTACCGTGAAGATATGCGTGAAGCCATTGATTATAGCCGAAGTCCCAAATATATTGAAGAATATTTGCAGAGAAAAGGATATATTACTGACTTCACTGGTAAGCATTGGAAGATACGATTACCGCAGTACGAACACTTTACAAGGTTAGATACCCTTGATGAAAGATGGACTCCTGAAAACCTAAAGTGGTCGGTTGGAAGATATGCTTCTTTCGGTAGCAGACAGGCATATATTTCTTATCCAAAGGATATGCCGCAGGACTTAAAGGATTGGTTTCAGCCTTTCCACCGTACAAGCCATATTTACCGCTTGTATCTGCATTATTGTTATCTGCTCGGCTACTTGCCGAAAAACACGGACTACAAACCTACAAGTCCCTATCTCAAAGAGGACTTAAAGAAGCTCGACGAGATTTCCGAACAAGTGCGGTATATGGGTAAATACCACATCGAAACCTTTGATGATCTGTACGCAGACAGAACAAAGATTGAAAGTGATATGAGCAGACTTATCGAAGTCCGTACAAAACTGCAAAACAAAATCCGCAGAGCAACACCCGACGAAAAAGAAACCTTGCGGGAGGAAAAAGCAGGTGTTACTGCTCGGATAATGGAACTGCGGAAACAACTCAAAATGAACAAAGCCATTGAGGAACGTACCGTTAAAATCCAAGAGAAAACGGATATGTTCTTTGCTAATGAAATTATGGCTCAAAAAGTTAAAGAGCAAAAAATCAGAGAACGACAGAAAGGAGGTTGGGAGCGATGACACAGTATGAAATCCCAATCGAAAGCAAAAAGAAAAAGTCCGCCCGTATCCCCATAGACAAGCTGCACGATTTTGACGGTCATCCGTTCAAGGTTGCGGACAATGAGGATATGGACAAACTTGTGGAAAGTATTAAATCGCAAGGCATTATCAATCCTCTTATCGTAAGGCAGAAAGATAATACCACCGATGAATATGAAGTAATATCGGGACACCGAAGATTACACGCAAGTAAAAGAGCGGGACTTGCAGAAGTACCCGCCTTAATTTATCCCTATACCAAAACAGAAGCGGCGATAGCCGTTGTGGACAGCAACCTTCACCGAGAACGGATATTACCGAGCGAAAAAGCTTTCGCTTACAAAATGAAGATGGAGGCTTTGAAGGAACAAGGCAAACGAACCGATTTAACCTCGTCGCAAGTTGCGACAAAGTCAGATACCGCTACCGAAATCGGCAAAGCGGCAAACGAAAGCCGTGACCAAGTGTTTCGGTATATTCGTTTAACTAATCTTATCCCCGATTTGTTACAGCTTGTGGATGAAGAACGAATCGCACTTACTCCTGCTGTGGAGTTATCTTATCTCACTAAGCAGGAGCAGCACGATCTAATGAGTATCATTGAGAGTGAGGACTGCACTCCGTCACTCTCGCAGTCAATACGGCTAAAGAAATTATCCCAAGCAGGTCAGCTTAATGCGGATAAGATCTTTGCTGTTATGAGTGAAGAAAAGGCAAACCAAAAGGAACGAATAAGTTTTCCCTTTGAAGATGTTCGCCGTTTCTTCCCTAAAAGTTATACCCAAAAAGATGTATATAATGCAATCCTAAAGCTCATCGGTGAAGATTATCAGCGCCGTGAGCGAGCAAGAAAAAATCGTGAAGAAAGGTAAAGAAATATTATGAAATTTATATGTGGTCTTGCACAGCAAGAAAATGAGTATGTGATAAACGGAGTCAAGTATATCGTCGGTTCGTCGTTTATGACTTCTA
>JAZPYP010000003.1:0-35563 GCA_045544255.1 Eubacteriales bacterium
ATTACGGGGATTTAGAATTTCCCGATTCAGTTGCTTACCAACAAATGCCGTATAAAATCAGCGACAAATATGATGATACTCTGAAATCGTTATTTTCATATTACAATTAAGATAAAGCCCAAATTTACCCGTATAAATCTCGTTGTTTTACAGATAATAGTATCACTATTACTAAAACAAGGAGATTGATTTATATATGAAAGCAACAGGAATAGTTCGTAGAATTGATGATTTAGGCAGGGTTGTTATTTTACATAAAAAAGAGCAAGAGGGAAACCTCTTGCTCTTTTTTGTCGATATGTCTTTGCGGTGCGCAGGCTCGATACGTTTGCTTTTTTTAAAAGGCGAACGATTATTTCTTATAAAGAGGACCATAGGTGGCGCAGGCGCGGTAGTCCTGGCCTTCCTTATCCATACCAAAGGCATTCCAGCAAGCAGGGCGATAGATATCCTCTTCGGGGACATTATGCATGCAAACGGGGATGCGGAGCATGGAGCACATGGTGATCAGATCAGCGCCGATATGGCCGTAGCTGATGGCGCCGTGGTTAGCGCCCCAATTCATCATCACTTCATAGGCGGTCTTGAAGGCAGAGCCCTCTTTTCCATCGCAGCGGGGAGCAAACCAAGTGCAGGGCCAAGTGGGATTGGTGCGCTCCATCAGGGTATCGGAAACCTCATCGGGGAGCTTCACAGTCCAGCCCTCGGCGATCTGCAGCACGGGGCCAACGCCCTTCACAAGGTTCAGGCGGATCATGGTGCAGGGCATCTCTGCCTTGGTGGTATAGTGGCTGGAGAAGCCGCCGCCGCGGAAGTTATCGAAGCCGGCTTCGCACCATACGGTAGCGTCGGTCATCTTCTTGATATCCTCGTCGGTAACCTCCCACCATCTCTTCATGGTGGCGTTGCCGTTCTCATCGGTGCACTCGCCGCAGGCATCGAGGCATGCCGCGCCGGAATTGAGCAGGTGGATAATACCGTTAGACTCAGCGGCCTTGCCCTCCAGCTTATAGCCGGTTACCCGCTCGGTGGCCTCGGAGGACCAATAGGTGCGCACGTCTGCAAAGATCTGGGCCCGATGGGTGAGCAGGCGCATCATCAGCATGCCCATGCCGTTGAGAATATCATTTTCGGTAGCCAGAGTATAGGGCTCTCTTGCGCCCTGATAATCGAAGGTGGAGGAGAGGAGCGCTTCGGGATAATCGCAGTTGGGCCAATGATCGGTCCACTGGCGCTGACCTTGGAAGCCGCCGGCGATGGCATTATGGCCTGCCTTCTCCTCAACAAAAGCATCGGGAAGGTTTTCGTTGCCTGCCATCAGATCCTTGATGATGCAATACATCTTAACAGTGAACTCCCATTGCTTTTCCTTCTCTTCGGGAGTGAATTTAATGCGGCGCTCTTCGCCAAGGAACTGCACGCTTTCGGGGTTATCGTCGCGCCCTTCTTTGCAATGCTCTTTGGTCCAGGCAAGGGCTTTCTGATACTCTTCTTCGTTATAGATGCCCTCTTCCATGCGGCGAAGGATCTCTACCTCATCGACAGATTCAACCCGCATGCCGAAATATTCTTCCATCATATCCTGATCCATGATAGAGCCGGCGATACCCATGCATTGGGAGCCGATCTGCAGATAGGATTTGCCCCGCATGGTAGCCACTGCTACTGCGGCGCGGCCAAAGCGAAGAAGCTTTTCCTTCACATCCTCAGGCACACCGTTTACCTGATCCAGATCCTGCACTTCATGGCCATAAATGCCAAAAGCAGGCAAGCCCTTTTGGGCATGGCCGGCCAATACAGCCGCAAGGTAAACAGCGCCGGGGCGCTCGGTACCGTTAAAGCCCCAAACGCCCTTAATGGTCTGGGGATCCATATCCATGGTCTCGGAGCCATAGCACCAGCAAGAAGTAACAGAAAGGGTAATGGAAACGCCTTCTTTTCTAAACTTATCGGCGCAGGCGGCAGCCTCGTTTACGCGGCCGATGCAGGTATCAGCCAAAACGACCTTGACCGGCTCACCATTGGAATAGAATAAATTTTCCTCAAATAATTTCTTTGCGGCCTCTGCCATCGCCCAAACAGTGGGCTCCAGAGATTCCCGCAGCATCATGGGGCCGCGGCGGCCATCGATGCAGGGGCGAATTCCGATAACGGGATAATCGCCAACATATCTGTTCTTTGCCATAATAGTTGCCTCCTTAAAATTAATAACTTCTTTTGGGGAGCATCATTCTCTTGACAAGAGATGATGACCACTCTATAATTGTATTATATTGCGAAAATGAGTTTTTTTCTTGGGATATACTGCGATATATTTGGAATATATTAAGATTTGGAGAAAAATCATGAATGAAATGGAGTTTCATGAAAATCTGCCCCGCGGCTCTCATGCCTTTCCCGCCTCTTTTTATCGGGTAAGCAGCGAGCATCCCCGCTATGAGATGCCCCTTCATTGGCATATGGAAGAGGAGCTGATCTGGGTGGAAGAGGGGCGCCTGACCCTTTGGATCGATCATGAGAAGATCGTCCTGCAAAAGGGGGAGGCGGCGCTGATCGGGGGCGGCGCCCTGCATAGCGGAAAGCCGCAGGATTGCATTTATCATTGCTTGGTTTTCGATAATGGGCTGCTCTTTCCCCGTATTCCCGGCGGAGAGGATGCAAAAGCGCTTTTGGAGCATCGCTTGGAGCCGATCCAGCCCTTCCCTGCAGAAAGCGGCCCTGCCAAGCGGGCGGAAGAGATCTTCCGCCAATGGCATTCCCTTGGCGGGGAGCGGGAATTTATGGCAGTGGGGAGCCTTTGGCAATTCTGGGGCAGCATTCTGGCCGAGGGGCGCTATCAGCGGCCTCTTTATCAGGAGCAAAAAAGCCATCGGAAGCGGGAGGCGGTGAAAACCGCTCTTCGGCGGATCCATATGGATTATGCCCGCCCTTTAACCCTTGGAGAACTTGCGGAGGAGGCAAGAATGAATCCCCATTATTTTTGCTCGGTTTTCCGCGAGGCAGTGGGGCAAACGCCGGTGGCCTACCTTTGCGGCTTTCGGCTGGATGCCGCGGCGGAGCGGCTGCGGGTTTCCAGGGAAACGGTAACAGATATTGCGCTGGAATGCGGGTTTGGGGATCTGAGCTATTTCACCAAAGCTTTTACCAAGCGGATGGGCTGCTCTCCCGGCGCCTATCGCAAGGGGCGGGGCTTATCTAATGTTTGACAGATGGGCAAGAGTGTGGTAAAGTAGAAAAGGAATTCTATATTATATAAGGAAGTTTTATGAGTAAGAAGAAATCAATCATCCTATCGGCGATTGTGGTGATCGGGGTGATACTGGGCTCGAAGGTTTTGGGATTTTTGAGGCAGGTCATCATCGCCTCCTCCTTTGGCGCCAATTTTGAAACCGATATATTCTTCGTATCCAGCGAATTTATGACCGGTCTTTCCCAAGCGCTGATCTCTTCGCTGATTACTGCGCTGGTAACGGTTTATATTGATGTAACCATTAAGAAAAGCAGGCGAGAGGCAAATTCTGTGGCCTCCAAGATGCTGGTGATCTTTTTGCTGATCGGCGGCGGGTTGGTTTTGCTGACTAATCTCTTCACTCCCCAGCTTGCAACCCTTCTTGCGCCGTCCTATAGCATCGAGCATCGGCTGGAGCTGATTCGCTATTTAAGGTTTTTCTCGGTTGCTTTTATCTTTACTGCGATTCAATCGATCTTTGCGGCAGTATTGAATGCCAATGATTCCTTTGCCCCGAATAATTATTACGGTTTGTTGTATAACCCGCTTGCTATACTTTTTGTATTGCTTTTTGGCCAAAAATGGGGGATCAATGCGCTGGTGTTGGCCTTCTTTGTTGCCAATACCTTGCAAACCTTTTTGCTCTATCTGCTCAGCAGAAAGCATTTTCGGTTTATTCCTTCTTTTTCCTTGAAGGATGGCCATGTGCGGCTGCTGATCCATCTTTCGCTGCCCCTGCTGCTGAGCAATGTATTTATCCAACTGAATGTGATTATCGATAAGTCCATCTGCTCCTCTTTAGGGGAGGGGGCGGCCTCCAACTATTCTTATGCCAATACCTTGGAGCAGTTTGTAACTGCTACCATAACCGCCACTATGAGCCTGATCCTCCTTTCCAAATATGCCACTTATGTGGCTAAAGGGGATACGCCGATGGTGGTGAAAACCTTTAAAAATTCCATTGAAGGAATGGTTCTGCTTTTAGCGCCCATCACTGCGGTGGTGATGGTGCAGGCTACCGATATTGTGGAGATTGTTTATCTGCGGGGCGAATTTGATCAAACCGCCGCTGCGATCACCGCGAAAGCCTTGATCGGCTTTGCGCCGGGGCTGGCGTTGGTGGCCATCAGAGAGATGTATATCCGATTGCATTTTTCCTATCAGGATACCAAAAATCCCATGATCGCCAGCGGAGTGGCCTGCTTGATCAATGGAATTTTGAGCTTGATCTTGGCAAGATTTGTCGGTGTGTTCGGTGTATCGCTGGCAACCAGCCTTTCAGTGATCCTTACTATTTGGTTGCTTAACCGCTCGGTGAAGAAATATCTGCCGGAATTCCGGCTCTCTTGCATGGCGCTCTTTTTCTGCAAGGCGGGGATTGCGGCGTTAGCCGGAGGCGCCGCAGCCTTTGGGGCGGCATATCTGCTGAAGGGCGCTTCGGTAATCTTGCGATTCGGTGCGGGCACTATCGCCTGCTGCCTGGTTTACCTGCCGATGCTTTATCTGCTTCGATGCAGAGAATGGACCGATTTTATTCGGGAACTAAAGGGCCAGTTGCTGGCAAAGCTTAAAAAGCAGGGAAGCGAAAAGCAAGAAGAGCAAACGGAATAAAGAAAAAGGGGCTGTAAAAAATTCGAATGAATTTTTTACAGCCCCTTTTTATCTTTCTATTATCAGGGAATGCTGATTTTGTTCTCCGACCTCTAAAAGGGTGCGGATATAGGAATTCCTATAGTCGTTGGTCTTTCTTTTAATGGCGGAGATCAGCTTGCTGTTTTCTTCCATCAGGCGATGGATTGCGGCAAAATCGCCATCATAATAATAGGCATTGATCTTGCAAAGGAGGGCGCTTGCCGCCTCTCCCTTTTCCTTGCCCATGGCCTTCCGGTATTGGCCAAGGATTTTCTCGGAATAGTCATCGCAAAAAACTTGGAATGAATATTTCCGCAGAGCATCATCGGCAAGGGAGCGGGATTCATAGGAATAGGCGTTTTCAAAGATGGTAAGGGCGCCGTAGCGATGGCCATAGTCTAACAGGGAACCATTGACCACATCAAAGATCTTCTTGCCCTCTATCGCCTTGCTCGCAATATTTTGAGCATGAAGATGGCCCGAAAAATTAAGGCAAACATCATATTTAGCCAAAAGCTTCAATAGGGCATCATTATTTTTAATGGTGAAGCTTTCCATGGTTTTGTTATGAGTAAGCAGGTTATGATGGGTGAAGGAGAGCACCTTGATGCCTTTTTCCTTTGCAATCTGAAGATTTTTCTCAATCCATTGCAGGGTGGCCTCTTCAAACTTGCCGCTATGGTCATTCTTTCCCTTTTCTGCATTATATTTTGCTTGGGTGGTATCCAGCATCAGCGCCCATTGATCGGCGCTCAAGGGATAGATATAGCTGAGGGAATTTTCATCATAGGAATAGCCGCCCTCATAGCCGCAATCGGCATAGATCTTGCGAAATTCTTCGCCATCAATGGCCTCTATCGGGGTGGAGCGATCCTCTTTTGCCGAAAAGCAATTGAGGGTATAAAAGTCGTGGTTACCCGGAAGGAGCAAAACCTTGGTATCCTTCAGCTCTCCAAGGATTTTTGCAAGAGCCGCATGGGATTGAGGCTCTCCGTTATAGGTGAGGTCTCCTGTGAGGATCAAATAGCTCGGCTTTTTTTCGTTGGTCTCTTTGATCAGCGCTTCTATCAGCGCATAATCATGCTCCAAAACCCGCCCATCGGAGATCATCGATTCCTTGGTGATCTTCCGATTATCTTCCCCCAAAAGCTCCTTGGCATAAAGATGAGGGTCGGTAGCGATAAATAAAGAAAGTTGCTCTTCCTTTGGGCTGACTTCTTGTTTCTTCTGCGTTGCGCAGGCGGCAAGAGAGAGGAGAAGAGAAAGCAAGAGAAGGAGGGAAAGGGCACGCATCAAAAAGCTCTTTACCATATCTTCAGATCCTCATCTTTGATTCTTTTTGCCTTTCCGGTGATCAGCAGGATTGCAAGCCCGCTGATAAACATTGCCGCAAAAAGAATGGCAAAAAGGATCGGTAAAATATTTTGCAGGAAATAATAAAGGCAGCAAAAGCTTCCCAAAAGAAGGGTAAAGCCCGCAATGGTCAGGCCGCTTCGCCTAAGGGCAAGCTGCTTGATGGCGCCCCTGGAATGAATGGGGAGAAGCCCCAGCCGCGAAAGAGGCGGGATCAAGAGGCTGAAAACGATGCAAAGCATGATCGCTTCAATGGGAAGCAGCAGGATATTTTTGATGGCACCGGTTGCAAGATAGCCCAGATATGCCTTATCGTAAAGAATGGCAGCCCATAGGGAATTTAGGAAAATATGAGTCAGATTGGTGAGGATCTTTGCGCAAAAGATTTTGGTTACCGAGATCTTTTGGCGGAAAAGAAAAAGACCATAGATCAAAGAAACCACCACTTCTGTAAGCATATAGCCGGGGAAGAAGGGGTAACCGGTGGGAATGAGAATGAAACTCAAAATGTCTACCGCGATGGCAATAACGGCGCCCCAGATCGGCCCGTAAATGGCGCAGCCGGTGGCGATCAGCAAAAAGGTGATCTTGATCTCTAATGTGCCGGGGGCCAGAGGAATTTTGAGCCCGTCCAGCCCAATGGTCAGCGCCGCAATCAGCGCCGCAAAGATCAGTTTTTTCAGATCCTTGCAGGCAAGAACGCTTTCCTTCCAATATTCCTTATTAAAAATCTTCATAAAAAAACCTCCTCTCGACAAAAAGTGCCACATAGAGGAGGGGTTCTCCGATATGCAACAGCGGGATGCGAAAGCAGCACGGCAAAAGCTCTCTTTTTTCGTTCCGAGGGCAACTCCCCGTCCCTCAGACACGTAACCCGCTGCTTTCTACTCTGTCGATTCTTTTTTCTATTCTACCATAATAAGAAAAAAATTGCAAGAGCAAACTATTTTGCATAAAATCACCCTGCAAGATTGATAACGATCTTCCCCTTTCTCTCGGCGAGTGCTTTGAATTGAGCTGCGCCCCCAAAAGAAACCTCCACATAGGTGATCACAACATCTGCTTTCTCAATCATCCATTGATTGCGCTTTACTATGGCAAATTTTCTTGGCGTATTTTCGAGACCATCGGGATAAATGGTGCAGGAATAATCCATATTATCTTCATATTGGGATTTAGAGGGAAGATATGCCAAGGCAATATAATAGGTGATATGCGGATAGGTCTCTTTTAGTTCTTTGAGGGTTTGGCAGACCATGGAATCAAATGCTCCGTGATTTCCCACATAAAAACAATCAGCATTTTTTCTTTCGATTAGGTCGATCAAAAGATTTTTGAGCGGTATTCTGATTGCGTAAGGTGTGTGGCGATGGCCAAAAAATGTAACTGTCAACGAAATATCCTCTTATTCTTAAATTGCACCTATATAAGTGCATTTTAAGAATAACACTCCCTTATAATAAAGTCAAATGATTTTGCTCTTAAATGAGCGCAAAGGGAGGCGGAGAGCATGAATGCGGCGGTTGAGGCCAAAATAGGAGGCAATATCAAGCGTTTGCGGGAGAAGAACGGACTCACCCAAGAGATGCTTTCTGCCAGACTGCAGTTGAAGGGATGCGATATTACTCGGAGTGCGGTGGCAAAAATCGAGGTAGGCCAGCGGCATCTGTATCCGGATGAGATCATTCTTTTGAAGGAAATTTTGAATACTTCCTATGATGAAATTTTTAAATTAGAAGAGTAAAAGGGGCTGTAAAAAATTCAAATGAATTTTTTACAGCCCCTTTTTTGGGGTTCGGAAAAATTGTTTGAAACCTTCAAACCGAGCCGTGACCATAGGTCGCGGGATACCCGACGGCGTATGTGATACGCCGAGTGGCTCGGTTTTAAGGTAGCAAAGGGCATTCAAATGGGAGAAAATATCGAAAATTCGATATTTTCTATCATTATTCTTGGTTTTCTTCGGTTTCTTTGTAAAAAGGCCTTGTAATTTCCTGCCCTTTGCGGTTCGGACTATTTTTACAGCCCCTTTTTTAGGTTCATTTTGAAGGATAAGCCTGATAAAGATGGGTGATATTAAGATCCTCCGGCATATCCAGCCCATGGGAGCCGCAACCTCCATCGATTTCATGGCAGCCATGGTCCATGGCAAAGCCTACCAAGGCGTTATGCTTTTGCCAATGGGCTTTGATCAGCTCGGAGAAGAGAGCAAAGGCATGATCGTTCTCTTTAAGGGCGGCCAAGGAGAGGGGTGCTTCAGGGCCGTTCTTATGCATCACCGAATCATAGTTGCCATTATAAACGCAGATGAAATCATATTCATCTTTTATGATCAGTTCTGCCGCTTTGGCATTAACCTCTTCTTTGGTTCGGAAAATAAAATAATCCATTTCCCGCTCCAAAAAGATCTTGCCGATGCTGCATTCATCATCGGCCACAATGGCGCATTTCCTTCCCGCCTTTATCAAGGCATCAAAGAGGGTTTCGATTTTGATAACAGGCTTTTTATAGGATTGAATTCCATGCACCTGCGGCTGCGCTCCGGTATACATTGTGCCAAAGCAAACAGGAGTAACCGAAGGCATCACCGAGCAAAGAGGAAGCCGCAGAGTGGTGCGGGCAAGCGCCTCCTTCATAAAGGCAGGATATTTTTCATAAATCCATTGGGCCACTGCATCGGGGTTATACATAAAGAGCCGATCGGCTTTTCTGCCGCCAAAGGCATCATCGGCATAGTTCACCAGCGCCTCATTGGCAGGGGCGGCCTCTTTGGGCGGCTCGGCGCCCATGATTTTGGCAAGAGCGGCCGCCAAAGTATCTAATGAAACAGGATTCAGCATAGGGTTTCATCTCCTTTTTGTTCATTATATTTAATAAAGAAAGATCTGTCAAATAAAAAAGGGGCTGTAAAAAGGATTTTTTACAGCCCCTTTTTGAGATTATGCCTGAAGCTTTGCCCGATCATTTCTGCGGGCAATGAATTGAAGCACGAATACAATGGCTACCAGCGCAAGGCCGATAATATCAGTCTTAAGGCCGGGATAGATCAGCAGCAAGCCGCCTGCGGCGCTGAGGATCCGCTGCCACCAAGGCATTCCTCTGAGGAAATAACCCTGCAGAGCAGCCGATACCCCGAAGATACCAACCAAAGAGGTGATGCAGATCAAAACAACCTCCCAAGCGGTGGTATTGATAAAGAGCATGGCGGGATTCAATGCGAAAATGTAGGGTACAATGAAGGCGCCGATGGCCAGCTTGGTGGCTGTGAAGGCGGTCTTCATGGGGTTGGCTTGGGCGATGGCGGCGCCTGCATAGGCGGCCAAAGCGACCGGCGGAGTCAGATCCGCCACAATGCCAAAGTAGAATACAAAGAAATGAGCGGCGATTGCAGGGATGCCCATCTCAACCAAGATGGGCGCGCAGGTGGCGGCCATAATGCAATAGTTTGCAGTGGTCGGTACCCCCATGCCAAGGATAATGCAGCAAAGCATGGTAAGGAAAAGGGCAACGATCTTCTGGTTTCCGGCTATGGCGACAATGCTGCCGAAAACAGTATAGGCAAGACCGGTCATAGAGATAATACCGGCCACGATTCCGGCAACGCCGCAAGCTGCAGCCACAGTGATCATTCCTTGCCCGCCGGCAGCCAGCGCCTCAAAGATACGCTTGAAGAAATTGCCGATGGTGCGCAGGATCAGCTTTCCGGTGATGGCCTCGCCCTGCTTATGGGCGGCGATCACATCGCCTACAATATTGATAATATCAACTGCGATAACAGCGATGATAGCGAGGGCGGCGGCAAACTGAATGGAATTTTTGCTGGTGGCCACCAAATAGACCAAAAGGATCAGGGGGAGAAGCAGATAGGTTTTCTTCAAGAGGGGCTTCACCTTGGGAAGCTCTTCTTTGGATAGGCCGCGGAGGCCTTCCTTCTTTGCTTCAAGATGCACCGCGATAAATACGCCTGCAAAATAGAGCACTGCAGGGAGAATCGCCCGCACCACAATGTTGCTATAAGGCACACCGACGATCTCGGCCATCAGGAAGGCGGCGGCGCCCATAATGGGGGGCATGATCTGGCCGCCGGTGGAGGCGGAGGCTTCCGCAGCCGCAGCAAATTCGGGCTTATAGCCGGTGCGCTTCATCAAAGGAATGGTAACAGAGCCGCTTCCGACTGTATTGGCAACAGAGGAGCCGGAGACCATGCCTTCCATGGCGCTTGCCACAACTGCAACCTTGGCAGGGCCGCCGGAAAAGCCGCCCACAAAGGCATTGGCGATCTTAATAAAGAAATCGGCGATGCCGGTGCGCTCCAAAAAGGCGCCGAAGATGATAAATACACAGATGAATTTCGAGCAAACATTGATGGGGGTGGAAAGGATTCCCTCGGTGGAATAGAAAAGGGTGCTGAGCAACTTGGCAATTCTTTTTCCGAAAAGGGGATTGGGCAGATTGAAAAGGGCATAAATGACCAGCACGCTTGCCACAATCAAGATCGGCAACCCCACACTGCGGCGGCAAACCTCGGCGATTGCCAGAACACCGATCACAGCGATGATCAACTGATAAAGCTCAAAATTGGTGCCGCCCTTGAGGATCGCTTCTGCGTTGAAGCAGAAATAGAGATAGGCGCCGGTGCCCAGCACCATAGCCAGAATATCGTACCAAGGCAGGTAATTCACTCTCTGCACGCCCTTTTTTGCAGGGAAGACCAGAAAGCCGATCATTACGATGAAGGCCACAAACGAGGTGAGCCGCACCTGCACCAGAAGATTGGCAAAGAGGGTTACATAGATGCAAAATACAGCGAAGATTGCCAATATACTGCTTACGATGATTTTCGGAACCCCTTCCCAAATGCGGGTATTGGACTCCCGATCGAATTTTTTCATTACAGAATCAAGATCCATCGGCTCTTGAACTTCTGCTTTTGTTTTCTTCTTAAATAAAGCCATAAGGCTCCTCCTTCTTTATTCGTTTCTTTAATAGACTGATAAAAAAGCGAAATGTTTTTGCCCTTTTATCAGCCTATTAAAGGCTGCGGCGATAAAATATCGCCGCAGCCGATATAGGTTGAAATGAAGCGCTTACTTTGCGTCTACAGTAATGTCTTTCTCAGCAAAGTACTTGGCAGCGCCCTTATGGAAGGGAACAGTCATACCGCTGGTAGCGTTCTCCAAGGAAAGCTCGGCAGCCTTTGCATGCTCGATGCCTTCGATATCCTCGAAGATTGCTTTGGTTACTTCGTAAACAGTATCTTCGCTTACATCAGCGCTTACGATCAGAGTAGCCTTTACGGTTACAGTGGTTACATCCTCATTCTGGCCCTTATAGGTGCCTGCGGGTACCTTATAGGTGGTATAGAAGGGATTGGAGTTCATCATGGTTTCAGCAACCTTGCCATCGATGGGAATCAGATGGGCTTCGTTGGTCAGGCAAAGGTCGGTGATGGCGGTGGTGGGAGCGCCTGCAACGATGAATGCGGCATCGATCTTGCCATCCTTCATGGCATCGGTGCTCTCATCGAAGGAGAGGAACTGAGCCTTGATATCTTCCTCAGTCATGCCGGCAGCATTCAAAACGTCGATAGCATTGAAATAAACGCCGGAGTTGGCAGCACCGATAGAAACGCTCTTGCCCTTCAGATCGGCAACGGTCTTGATCTCGGGATTCATAGAGATCAGCTGAACAGCCTCGCCATAGAGACCTGCGATAACGCGGAAGGAATCCACCTTACCGTCTTTCTCAAAAGCGCGGGTGCCATCCCATGCATAGGACATAACGTCGGATTGCACGGTAGCCATAGTATAGTCGCCTGCTGCGATACCTTGGATATTGGCTGCGGAGCCTTCGGTGGATACCACATTAACGGCAACACCGGTCTTATCCTTGATATGCTGACCGAGCACACCGCCGTAGGCATAGTAAGTACCTTGGGTACCGCCGGTGCCCATGGTTAGTTTAGCACCACCGCAAGCGGTGAGCCCCAGTGCCATTACCAGCACCAGTAAAGCTGCGAGAATTCTTTTCATGCTAATTTTCCTCCTTAATTTGGATCTCTCCAAAAAATAATATCTATTATTATACTATTAAATATAAATTTTGGCAAGTATAATTTTTTTATTTCAAAAAGAAGCGAAAAAAGCGCCCTGCATTTTCGCAGAGCGCTGAATAAATCAGGTTTCCTTTTTTCGGTCATAGCGGTAGATCGCCAAGAGAAGAGAGGCGATGGCAAGGGTGTTTCCGATCACCGAGCCCCAGGCGCCTGCCGCAAGATTATAAATCAGCCAGCAGGGGGCAGAAAGCAGAGAAACAAGCCGAATTTGCCGCTCCTTGCTAAACCATAATGCGCCTGTTTCCAATAGAACGCCGAAAAGGGCAAAGAGGCTGAAAAAGTTCTCATATAAAAGAATTCCCGCAATCAGGATCGGCAGGTAAATCACCGCTAAAATCAAGGGCAGGAATCTTTTGATCTGCGGCTGCTCCTTCCATCTTGCGGGCAGGGAGGCAAAGAGCCCCAAAAGATCCATGATGGCGCCCTCAAAGGCGCCCAGCAGCAGATATTGGGCAATATAGAAAAAGCGGGAGCTTGCGTTGCATAAAATGATGCCGCTCCGCTTTTTGATTTGGTAGCCGGCAATATATAGCCCAACTGCCAAAAGGCCGGCAATGAAAGCGAGAATTTTGTTCATTTTGCTTTCTCAACCTCGATTTTTGCCAAAAGGCTCCTTGCTTCATCAACGGCATAGAGCCGATTGCCTGTTTGAATGGTTTGCTGAAGCCACATTTCTGCAAGTTCCCAATTTTTATGAGCCATATAAGCCTGCCCCAAAAGAAGGGAATGGTTCACAAGATGAATGGGGAGCGTAGGTTGAATTTTATGAAGGAGCTCCAGAGCGGCATCGGGATCCTTTTGCAAAAGGGCCATTCCTGCTTTGATGAAAAGCAGGGAATCTGCGCTCATTTTTTGGATATTTGCCGGTTTCAGCCGGCAGGCGATCTGCGCCATGCGATCGATGCAGAAAGCGGCATGGTCCTCTCTTTTGCGGCTGATGGCAATTTCGGCGGAGAGGGTAAAATAATTAAATTGAAGAAGGGGATTTTGGCAGATGCTGATATCCAAGGCGGAAAAGATTTCTTCTGCTTTTTGGGTATCTCCTGTATTGATCAGGGCGGTGGCATGGTTTAAAGAAACGCAGAAATGAGCATTGGGCTTGAGTTTTAAAGAAAGCAGTTTCTCGGTTTCTTCCAAAAGCGGGTAGGGATCGCATTGCTGATCATTGAGCTTGCCAGACTCTTGCAGATAAAGGGTTGGGGCAAGATCAATGAAGATATAGATGCAAAACATAAAGACCAGAGCAAGAATGCACCCAAGCCAAAAGGGTGCTTCAAGGAACCAATAGAGAAGAAGGATAATAAGCCCAAAGGGAAGGCCGAAAAGGCAGAAGGATCCGATGGGCGATTTGATCATAAATTCTTGAATTTTTTTCTTCATGGTTTCTCCTCTATAAATGCGGAAAATTCCTGCTCGATGAAAGAGCAATCTTCTTCGTGATAATAATAATGGGCGCTTCGCTCCAAAGTTTTAAGCTTTGCCCGTGGGATCTGCCGAAGCATCGAAAGGGCTTTGATGCTTACCAACTCATCCTCTCTTGATTGCAAAATCGTCGCGGAGGCGGGAAGGAGCGGGAGCTTCTTCCTTGTTTGGCGGATCTTTTTGAAAAGTTCTAAATAGCGAGGAATCCACCCAAGATATTTGAAGGGATTTTTTTCTTCCCCGATCCCATAGGCCGCCTTTGCGGCAAGGCCTCTGCTATCGTTTGGCTTAATCTTATTAAAATACAGCTTCAATGGCTGAATAAGGGCTTGGCTTCTGGGGCGGATCAAAAGGGGCGCCGCCAGCAAGAAAAGCCCCTTGACCTTTGGCTCTTTGATCGCTTCATCTATGGCAAAAAGAGTGCCCATGGAGTGGGCAGCGATCAAAATGCGCCGATGATCTTTAGCCAGCTCCGCTACCGCCCTTTGCACCTGCGCTTCCCATTTTGCCATCGAGGCTTTGGAAAAATCCTCCACCCCTTTGCCATGCCCCTCTAAAAGAAGGGAATGAACCGAAAAATCCGCGGGAATGAGCGGGTAGAGAAATTCAAAGTGCTTCGGGGTGCCAACGATTCCGTGAATAAATAAAACTGCTGTATCCGCACCTTTGCAGATGCGCTTCGATTCCTGATGAACCATTTCCTCACCGCCTTTTTAAAAATTATATGGTTGTGTCAAATTAGGAACAAATTAGTTTTCGGCTCCCTCTGACGAGGGAGCTGTCAGCGAAGCTGACTGAGGGAGAGATTTTTTAACATTCAAGTCTATATACTCGCATACTCCGCTAAAATTTCGGTCAATATCTAAATTACAAATCCTTAAAATTATTAAATTCATACCCTGTAACTCTTTCGTTCTAACTTTGTCTTTTTCTATTTGCTCTGGGGTATAATGGCCGCCACCGTCAAGTTCAACTACAAGTCTTGCTTTTGCACAATAAAAATCAACAATATAATTTCCTATGGCTTTTTGCCTTTGAAATCTTATGGGGTAATATCTTAAAAACTCATACCAAAGTTTTCGTTCCCAAGGTGTCATATTTTTCCTTAAAGTTTTTGCAAGAGGGATATTTGCTTTATTATATTCTTTCATATTCTCTCCCTCCGTCAAAACTAAAGTTTGGCCACCTCCCTCGTCAGTGGGAGGCTAAGGCTACAACTTGTGGCAGTCATTTCCACAAGTTGAATTTTCCGCATAACAACAAGCTTTTCTTATATTTAATATAACATTTTCAATTTATATTTTCAAGTTATATATGCAAATAGAGTTATCTCAAAACCACGAGATAACTCTATTTTTGATGGTATTACAAAAATCATACTGATCAATCCAAAATCATACCAAAGAAAATGCAGTTAAAAACTTTGTTTTTAAGCAGTAAATATGCCGAAAGTATGATGGCTATTCCTGCCGTACCTACAATTCATTTACAGCATATATAATTTTCTTTAAAAGTTCAGGATTAAAATCTTCAAAATACGAAGCATTAATTTTCTTGCCGGTTATTGTATGTAACCATGTTGCCGCAGCAGCAAATCTGCCATAATCCCAAGATAAATGAAAACCGTCACGGCAAAGGGATAAACCACCGTTTTTATAGTCGAATTCGGGCACTGTTTCACGCAAGGCTTGAATCACCGTACCTGTAGGTATCAATTCTGCACAAATAGATTTTGCGGCTTTTTCACCGGTGTCTTTAATGCGATGGTACATTTCAGTTTGATTGTTGTTATAATTTGCAAAACCGCCGTGATTGGAATCAATTTCATAAGCCCATGTCTGATGAAAATATAGTTTCGCATCAGGCTGTGCTTCTCGAACTACCGACACCAAAGAAGAAAGATAGGGTTCATAAGTTTCATACATACCGCTTAAGGAACTAACCTGTTGAACTGTGATGATATCCCATTTTTCAAGCTCTAATGCTTCTGCAATACTGATTTTTCGCTCACTGACACCCCCGTTAAATTCTAAATCATAGTGGGCGTTATTTTCTTTTACATTCTTCCAATGAGTATCTAAACTGCAGCCACCTATAAATAAGTTTGCCGTTTCAAATTCAACTCCGTTAGCCTTTGCCAATTTATGCAGCCATTTGTGTGCATCTTGCGAAAAACTATTCCCTATCGATAAAATCTTCATTGCAATCACCTGTTTATAAATTCTGCTATAAGCTTACCAAGCACACTTTCACCATTTTGGTCTGTAGCTCTTACATAAGCACAGTGCGTGCCGTTCATAACCTTTAATTGCACTTTTTCAAAGTGTCCGAAATGCTTAAGGGTAGAAACTAAAAGCATTGTTTGCTCATATCTGTTTTCCATATCGTTATCAGACACAATAATAAGCATAGGGGGATATTGCTCACTCTCACCTATATGATATAGCGGAGCAGAATCATCTATAATTACCCTGCGTGTATCAAATCCCCGTTCGCGCAATACATTAAAATGACAGGTGGGCTGACCTGCATCGTGAATAAAGCCTGCAAAATCGGTAGGTTTTATTCCGTGTTTAGACAACCAAGTTTCATCAAAACAAAGCATCTGCGAAATATAACCGCCTGCAGAGCTACCGCCCACATATATGCCCTTAATTTTGCCATAATTTCCTATGTTTTTAAATACCCACGCAGTTGCATCAGCCGCATCAATAAGAAAATCGGGATACTTAGCATTGGGATACATTCTATAATTAGCACTTACAACCGCAATTCCTTGAGAAATCATATAATCGAAAAGGACTTTTTGCTTTGACTTATCACCAGCTTTAAGTCCGCCACCATGGAAATACAAAACAACCGAAAACTCTTCACTTTCGGGTAAATAAATATCTAGATACTGCTCGGTTTTTATATTATAGCACATATCTAACACTGTTTTCATTTTGTATTCTCCCTATCCAGCTTGTAATTTCTGATATAGAGACATAAATCTGCCCCAACCATTATTAAATTAAGCACATAGAAGAAAAGCACATACCATTTTGTAGAAAATGACATCATATATGACTCGTTCAAAAGCTTGGAAATTATCCCTGCAATATAACCAAAGAAAATCAGACACAAAAAAGCAAGACTTTTTCCCTTCGTTGTTCTCGCTTTATAGGACTTAATAACATTAAGCGGCCACGATGCTCCAAAACTCACAATCATAATTACTTCTAAAATTTCTGCCATAATTACTCCCCTTTCACCCATTAATAATAGCACCAATTTACTATAGTGTAAATTATTAAATGAGTTATATGACTATAACTTGAAAGTTAATGTATTTTGTAATATAATGATAGGTAGAAAGGAAGTCTCAACAATGGAAATCTTACAATTAAAATACTTTTGTGATGCTGCGCAGACACAAAATTTCTCAAAAACCGCAAAAAAATTTTTAGTGCCTCCATCAAACATTTCGCAGACTATAAAACGTCTTGAAGCCGAGCTTGAAACACCTTTATTTGAAAGGCATGCCAACAAAATAACACTTAATGATTCGGGCTTACTTTTTTATAAAAACGCAAAATCGGCTTTAGACTTGCTTGAAAATGCAAAAAAATCTTTGAAAAATCCGCTCAAAACAGAAATAATTAAAATAAATATACATATTACCCGTCGTGTCGTTATGGAGGTAATTGAAAATTTCAGAAAAATGTATCCTGAAATTTATTTTATAACCGTACACAGTGCCGATGATTCCTCTGACGAATTTGACATTGTTATAACCGATAAAGAGCTTGATTTACCATATTCAAAAACAAAAGCAGCGGAAGAAAATTTTTTATTAGCTTATAATAAAAATTCATTTTCGCTAAGTAACCACATATCGTCTTCCGAACTTGAAGATTTGCCCTTTATCACAATGGGCAGCGGCAACAGTATTCACGAAAACACCCTGAAAATTTGCAACAATTTAGGTTTTGCGCCACACATTGTTCTGCAAAGTGAAGACCCATTTTATATAAGAAAATGTATAGAATTGGGGCTTGGAATATCGTTTGTTCCTGAGCTTTCATGGCACGGACAGTTTTCAAAAAACATAGTTCTTAAAAATATAGGAGAAAACAAAAGAATCATCTATATTTATAAAAAATATGGTATAAACGAATTTGTCAATAAGTTTTATGATATGCTGATGGATAAATTTTCTTCTTAAATATCTCATTGAAATATACTTTGTTTGTAAAAATGGCTCATCACAGAATTAATTGTTTTGTCCCTATTGTGCCTCAACCATAACATAAAAACAGCAAAGCCGCAAGAGATTCGTGATATACTGTGCTGTCGCACAGCATATCACTTGCGAAGCAAATATAACTCGCCGAAAGGCGAATATAACTAAAAAAAACTCTTGTTCGAAAAGAACAAGAGTTTTTTCTGCCTAAAAGTAACCAAACGGAGCAGGAATGAGGTAAGAGTAAGCAAAAGTATACCTATTATCTGTCAACCTCGGCTCGTTCAAATTTGATTTTAAATGTAAACTCTTCGGGATCAGAATCGAAATCTTGTAAATCAATTTCTAAAGTATAGTAGTTGCCGTGATCAATAAGTCTGTCTGCTAACCACCAAACTTTTTCTCTGCCTTCTAAAGAAATATCCTCGGTTAAAATCCTATAATTGAAAAGACGAATCTCTTTCACCTCATTGTCATATAGCGCACCCTTTGCGTTAATTCTCAAGGTTATGAGGTTTCGATTGTATTTATTCTTTTCGCCAACAAATTTATTATAATCGAAGGGAAACTCAAATGATTCCGTACCTATAATACAAGCGTCATGTAAACCACTAATCCAATACCATTCCGGAGGATTGTCAGGATAATTTGAAAGATACACTTTACCTTTTGACATCTTTATTCTCCTTTGCAGTATTGATGGAAGCAATTAAGATACGACGGATTGTTCCACACTGATTATAAAGATCTATTGCTGTATCTCTATTCAGAATATCGGATTTTACAAACAATTCAAGCCAATATTCCGTTTCATAGCATTCCTTCAAAGCGATTTGTAATTTTGCAATAAAGTCAGGCTTTCCGTGGGCGTAATTTGCTTCGTGAATGTTGGCACCGATAGATGTAGCAGAACGCTCCAACTGATTTACAAGGGAATAATGTCCTTTGATATTTTCGCAGAGCTTAATTATCTTAATGGCAAAGTCCATGGATAATTCAACAAGCTTATTTTCTTTCATAATCCCCACCTCTGCAAATATTATAGCATATTTAATGAAATATTGCTACGCAATATGAAATAATCCTTCGGATTATGAAATATTTTGCCTTAACGGCAAAATGTGAAATAAAATAAATCCTTTATACGCCGCAGCGTATTTCATAGCGACAGCTATTTCATAACGCGAAGCGTTATTTCACAAATCCCGCAAGGGATTTATTTCATTGAAAAGAACCCACATTTGTCGTAGACAAATGTGGGTTCTTTTCTGGTGGAGACAACTGGAATCGAACCAGTGACCCCCTGCATGTCAAGCAGATACTCTAACCAGCTGAGCTATGCCTCCATCGCCATGCTATTTTACTATACGGGGGTTGATTTGTCAACCCCCGTATTTTCTAAAAAAATCAAAGAACCTTCGCAAGGAAATCCTTCAGGCGCTCGCATTGGGGATTTCCGAAGATCTCTTCAGGAGCGCCCTCTTCCAAAATGGTGCCGGCATCCATAAATACCACGCGGCTGCCAACCTCTCTTGCAAAGCCCATTTCATGGGTAACCACCACCATGGTCATGCCTTCCTTGGCCAGATCCTTCATAACCTCCAGAACCTCGCCGACCATTTCGGGATCAAGGGCAGAGGTGGGCTCATCAAAGAGCATCACATCCGGATCCATGCAAAGGGCCCGCACAATAGCAACCCTTTGCTTCTGGCCGCCGGAAAGCTGGCTGGGATAAGCGCTTGCCCGATCCTCCAGCCCCACTCGCTTCAAAAGCTCCAGCGCTTTTGCTTCTGCCTCCGCCTTGGGCATTTTTTTCACCTTGATGGGTGCAATGGTCATATTCTCCAGAATGGTTTTATGGGGAAAGAGATTGAAATGCTGGAATACCATGCCCATTCTCTGCCGATGAAGATTGATATTCACCTTCTTATCGTTGATATCCACTCCATCGAAGACAACAGCCCCTTCAGTGGGGGTTTCCAGCAAATTAAGGCTTCTCAAAAGGGTGGATTTCCCGCTTCCGGAAGGCCCCACAATAACAACGACCTCACCCTTTTGAATGGTAATATCCACTCCGTCTAAAGCGCGGATCTCGCCGCCATAATAATGCTTTTTCAAGCCCTGCACATCAATAATTACATTAGCGCTCACTCTTCTTCAGCCTCCTCTCCAGAATACCTACCAACCAAGAGAAGAACATTACCATGATCAGATAGATCGCAGCCACCGCCAAAAGGGGCCAAAAGCTCTGATAAGTAACGCCGCGGATAATATTGGCGCCGCGGGTAAGATCGGTAACGCCCACATAACCTGCAATAGCCGTTTCCTTCAAAAGCACGATAAACTCGTTGGCAAGGGCAGGCAAAATGCTCTTGAAGGCTTGGGGGATCACAATGAACCACATCGTTTGGATATAGCCAAAGCCCAAGGATCTTCCTGCTTCGTTTTGCCCCGGATCCACGCTCATAATGCCGCCGCGGATAATTTCGGCCACATAAGCGGCGGAATTGATACCGAAGGCGATAATGCCGCAGAGCATCTTATTATTGGAGCTTGCCATAATGATAAAGAAGATGATCAGGATCTGCACCATAGAGGGGGTGCCGCGGATCACGGTAAGATATACCTTGCAGATCCAGTTGCCGATGGCAAGGAAGATCTTGCCGGGGCCGGTCATTCGCTCATATTGCTGATCATAGGTGGAGCGAACTGCCGCAATGATCACCCCTAAAACAACGCCCAGAATCAGGGCAAAAAAGGTGAGGATCAGGGTATTCTGAATACCCTCCAAAATATATTTCCAGCGGTTATCCTCGATAAACGCGGTATGAAAATCCCGCGCAAGTTTTGCAAACATCTCTTGCATATTTTTTGAACCTTTCGCAAAATCAAGGGCTGTAGTAGAATACAGCCCTTGGATCTTTCATTATTTTTTCTTATTCAGCGGGGATATACTTCTCGATGATCTTTGCAACAGAGCCATCAGCGATCAGCTCTTTCAAAGCATCGTTGATTGCCTTCATCAACTCGGGATTATCTTTGCCAACTGCAGCAGCATAATCCTCGATGATATACTCGGTTTCCAAAATCTTCAAGCCTTCGTTCTGATCAACGAATACCTTTGCAGGCTCATTATCGATAACAACGCAATCAACCTTGCCGCTCTGCAAAGCCATGATCGCATCGGCGCCCTTATTATAGCGCTCTACCTTGCCAAGGCCTTCATCTTCGATATCCCAAGTGCAATAAAGATCGCCGGTGGTTGCCAGCTGAACGCCAATCTTATGATTGGCGCCTTCTGCAAAGAGATCATCTGCCTTGGTGATCTTGGAATCGTTCTTAACGATGATCACCTGCTTACCGGTGGCATAGGTTTCGGTGAAATCAACCTGCTCCTTGCGCTCGTCGGTAACAGTCAGGCCGGCCATAGCAAAATCATACTTGCCTTCCTGAACGCCGATGATGATGGAATCGAAATCCACATTTTCAATAACAAGCTCTTTACCAAGCTTTTCAGCAATTGCAGCAGCGATCTCGGCATCGATACCAATAACCTTGCCATCCTCCATATACTCATAGGGAGGGAACTCTGCATTGGTAGCCATAACCAGCTTGCTATCATCCTTCGCGGCGCAACCGGCCATGCAGCCCAGTGCCAGAACCAGCACCAGCAACAGTGCAACAATTTTCTTCATGTTCATTTTTTATTCCTCTTTTCTTATATTTTTATGGATATGGTTGTATTATAATGCATAATATTCGCATTGTCAAGCATGATTTACAAGTTTTATGCATAAAACTGCACAAACTTTAATGCTTTACTCTGTTAAACCTGCCTAATTTTGAATATTCTTGCCATTATTCATTCTGCCGCTTCGATTTTATTCATGCATAAAGTTTGCATATTATTCATAAATATACATTATTATATTCTGCCCGAAGGCGATCTTGCTCTTCTGCAGAGAGGGGCTCATAGGGCAGCCCGAAATAGGCCAAGATCCCTTCTGCGATGGCCACCCCGATCTCGAAAGAATTGCCGACAATGAAATCTGCATCCTGGGGATCATTATGGTTGCCGATCTCGATGATCACCGCCGGCGGGCGGGTTCTTCGCAACTCATAATAGCCAAGCCCCCCAAAGGCAGAGCCACCCTCCAAGGGGCCATCATCGGCAGTGGGGGTAACTGCCGATAAAAAGGTGGAAATCTCCTCGGCCAATCGCTGACCATTGGTGCCGCTCCGATAATAATAAACGCGGCTTCCCCGCTCCCCTTGGGGCTTTGAAACCGATCGGATCGCCACATAGATATCTGCCCCCGATGCATTCCCCTCGGCCACATTCGCCGTTAAATCAAAGGCGGGATCATTCCGCGCCACCGATAAGCCATTGCGAATCAGCTCCAGCTCCACCACATCGGCAATCAGATTCATTCTGGCCTCTTCGGTGCCATAAGTGCCAAACCCTTGATTAAAATGCCGCACCGACGGCGCAAGATATACCTCCGGCATCTTTCATCCCCTCCTATGAATTGATATAAATATAAATATGAAAAAAGCGGCCTCAAAAAGACCGCTTTTCGAAAGGTTTATAAAAATTGTTTGAGCCCGCTTGCAGAGCGCCCCTCAAAGTTTTCTCAAAAGAGCCGGCAGCTCTGCAAGATCGGTAAAGGTATGGTCCGGCAGGATCTCGGTATGGTTTTCTTTCCCTTTGGGATTAAACCAAAGGGTTTTAAGGCCTGCCCCCTTGCCGCCTTTAATATCGGAAGTGAGGCTATCGCCCACCATAACGGTTTCTTCCTTTTTAAAATCCTCAATGGTGGCAAAAGCCCCCTCAAAAAAGCGGGGATTGGGCTTATTGAAGCCAAGATCCTGAGAGATGAACACTCCGTCGAAATACCGATAAAGATCGGCGCTCTTAAGCCTTCTTTCCTGCACCCAAGCAGTGCCGTTGGAGGCAAGATAAAGGCGGTATTTCCCAAAAAGAGCATCCAGCAGCTCCTTGGCCCCTTCCATAAAGATATGCCCTTTGGAAAGCTCTTCCATATAATGATCATTCACCGCCAAAGGATCGCAATCGATTCCAAATTCTTCAAAAAGAAGGGCATACCGCCGGATCTTTACTTCATCGCGGGTGATCTCGCCCTTTTCCAAAAGCTTCCATTGGGCATCGTTGATGGCGCTATAGCGGGAAAGCACCCGCTCATCGGGCTCGATGCCGAAATGGGCAAGAGTGCGGGAGAGGGCGGCCTTTTCTGCCGCCAAAAAATTCAGGATGGTATCATCCAGATCAATAAAAACATTTTTAACCATATCAGTATTCTTCAAAATCCTTTAAAAGCTGCTCCAATTTATCGGCAAGCTTGGCCAGTTCCTTATTGCTGACTCCTTCGCTTTCCGCAATCACTTCATTAAGCCGCTGCCCCACGCGCACCAATCGCTCGAAGGTTGCGCTCTTGCGGGCCTTCACCGAAAGCTTCTTTTCCAGTTTTTGGCGATTTCCTTCCGAAAGAAGCGCACCGCTGGAAGCATCATAAACCGCGCCGTTATAGGGCGCGCAGGCCGGATAGCCCAATTTTTCGGTAATGACTGCCGCAAACTCATCGCAGACAGAATCCTGCCCATGGTTCACATAGACCATCTTGGGCGGCTTTTCCAAATTCCCAAGCCAATCCAGCATAATGCTCTGATCGGCATGGCCGCTGATGCCATCCATTGTGGCGATCCTTGCGCAGACCTGCACCGGCTCCCCAAAAAGCTTCACCATCGGAGCCCCATCCTGCAGAAGGCGCCCCATAGTGCCCTCCGCTTGGTAGCCCACAAAAAGAATGGTGCTATCTGCCCGCCAAAGGTTATATTTAAGATGATGGCGAATTCTTCCCGCCTCGCACATTCCGCTGGCAGAAAGGATCACCTTCGGCCGCTTATCCTCGTTGATCGCCATGGATTCAGCGGTCGTTACCGTGATCTGCAGGCCGGAAAACTCCAAAATATTGATTCCTCTATCAATAAGCGCCAGCATCTCATCATCGTAATAATCGGTAAGGTCGCCGAAATAGATCTTGGTGGCCTCGGCCGCCAAAGGGCTATCCACAAAGACCGGAAAGTTTTCATGGCCCTTGATCAGCCCCTTTTCCTTGATCTCGCGAATCAAATAAAGAAACTCCTGTGTGCGCCCCACCGCAAAGGAAGGGATCACCACATTTCCGCCCCGATCAAAGGTTTCCTGCAAAATCTCGGTCAGCTGCCCCAAATAATCCTTGCGGGGGCCATGAAGGCGATTACCATAGGTGGATTCAATGATCACGCTATCGGCCTGCTTCGGAAGCTCGGGATCCCGAATCAGCGGGCGATCCCGATTCCCAAGATCGCCGGAGAAAAGCAGGATTTCTTTTTTGCCCGCCTCTTCAATGGTGATCTCAATACTGGCAGAGCCCAAAAGATGCCCTGCATCTAAAAATCTTATCGAAATCCCTTTTGCCACCTCTTGAGGCGCATGGTATTTACAGGGCACAAAATGCTCCAAAGTGCGCAATGCATCCTCAACCGTATAGAGCGGCCGATAAGCAGGCGCGCCGCTTCGCTGGGCCTTTTTATTTCGCCAAAGGGCTTCCTGCTCCTGAATATGCGCCGAATCCTGCAGCATAATGCCGCAGAGCCGCGCGGTGGCCTCGGTGGCATAGATCGGGCCCGAAAAGCCCTGATTCCAAAGCATGGGCAATTTGCCGGAATGGTCGATATGGGCATGAGTCAGCAGCACCAGATCAACCTCTGCCGGCAGCACGGGAAGGGCGCAATTTTCATAAATATCTCCGCCCTGCTCCATGCCGCAATCGATTAATATACGCTTCCCTGCGGCTTCCAGCAAGGTGCAGGAGCCGGTTACTTCATGGGCAGCGCCTAAAAAATGCAATTTCATATTTTTTTACTCCGTAAACCAAACCTTATCATTAGTGGAGGAAATCGCCACCGCGCCTGCAGAAAGGGCGGAAAGGATATCCTCTTTATCGCGAATCATGCCGCCGGCGATGATGGGCTTATCGATCTTCTCGGTAAGCAAGCGGATGATCTTGGGCATCACACCGGGCAGAACCTCCAGAAAATCGGCGGGGGATGCATTTTTAGTGATATTTTCCAACACCCGCGAATCCAAAAGAAAATAGCGCTGAATGGTGAGCAGCCCCTTTTGCTTTGCATAGCGGATAATATTGCTCTTGGTTGAAATAATTCCATCCGCCGCGGTATTCTCGATCAGAAAATCCACACTGATATCCTTGGGCGCCAAGCCCTCCACCAGATCCAGATGCACCACCGCGATCTTGCCTGCCTCTTTAATCTTTTTCACCAAAGCCGCAAGTCGGCAGATATCGCCGAAAAGCAAAAAGATGACCGGACTTTTGCTTTGAAGGCATTGCTCCAGCTCTTCTTCGCTCTTTGCCGCCGCCACAATCGGCACCTCGGCAAAATATTCCAGCAATCGCTCTCTCATCATCGATCATCCTTTCTTTTTTAAAAAGATTTTTTGCTCTTTCTTCCTCTTTATTATAGAATTTTTTTCATTCAGTGTCAACCAATAGAACAAAAGATAGATTCCGCACCAAAGGGCGGCGCCCAAAATAGTTTGCACCATTCCCTTGCCGAAAGGAAAAAGGGAATGGAGCGCGGTGGCAAGGCCGAGGGCCGCCATGGGCTTGAAGAACCATTCCCGCCATTGAAAAGAAAGATTGCAGCAGCGCAGAAGGGTGGCCATATTCAAAGAGCAGACCAGAATATTGCTGAAGATCATCACCCCTAAAAAACCTTTGATGCCAAAGAGCGGCACCGCAAAAGCAGTCAGCAAAATGCGCAGGGTGGAATCGATCATATTATTGCGAAAGGCCTTGCCCTGCTGATCAAGCCCCTTCAGGAGCCCGTCGGCAATGGTATCCATATACATAAAGGGCGTGATGGGCGCCAAAACCTTCAGCATCATGCTCGCTGTTGCGCTTTGGTAAAGGCTCTGCCCCAGCCGCTCCCCATAAACCCAAAAGATGCCGCCGATCATAACCGAAAGAGAAACCGTGATCCCAAGAGCATTGCCAACAATCCGCCCCGTTGCCCGCCATTCCCGCCTTGCGGCAGTTTCGGTTACCTCCGGCACCAAAAGAGAAGAAAGCGCAGTAAGAAATGAGGCGGGAAAGAAAAGCAGAGGGATCGCCATTCCCTTCAGCGCCCCAAATTGAGCAAGCCCCAAAGAATAATCGCCGGAAAATTTGGCAATCGCAAGAGGAATGAGCATATTTTCGGTGGTATGAAGAGCAGTGGAAAGATAGCGGGAGGCCGCCACCGGCAGAGCAATTCGCCGAATCCGCCCCCGCTCCAAAGGGAGGGGCGCCGCTCCCCGTTCTCTCCCTGCAAGAAAGGCAAGAAAAAGGCAGGAAACCCCTTCCGAAAGGGTATTGGCAAAAACTACCGCCGCCAAAAGATGGGCCATTCCGGCGCCGCGAAAGAGCCCCACCGCCAAAGCCACAAGCCCCAATCGTACCGCCTGCTCCAAAGTCTGGGCAAGGCAGCCCGGCTGCACCTTTCGGCAGCCTAAAAAATACCCGTTGAAGCAGGCGGCCATAGCCATAAAAGGCAAAGAGAAAGCCAAAACCCTTAAGGCCGGCGCGCAATCCATTTCCCCGATCCATTGGCCCGCCAAAAGGGGCGCCCCAAAAAAGAGGCAGGCTCCCGCGCCGCCCCCAAGGAGCGCCGCCCATTTCAAGCACCCGCGCAGCGCCCCTCTCATTCGCCCATATTCCCGCAAGGCAAGGTATTCAGCGGTCAGCCGCGTGATGGCCACACCGATTCCCGATTGAGCAAGGGTAATAAAAAGATTATAAACCGTGAAGGTCAGGGAATAGAGCCCCATTCCCGCTTCGCCCATGGCATTGGCCAGCAAAACCCGAAGCAGCAGCCCTGCGCCCCGCAAAAGAAAGCCGGTGCCGGTCAGGAGCGCCGCATTTTGAAAGAACTTTCGATGATTCATTTTTTCACCTCTTTAAAGCATATGCCAAAGAGTGCTTGAATATCGCAGTTTAGATGGGATTCGAGCCCGTTGCCCTAAAGGGCCTGCAGTTCTTTCATGATATTTTCTTCCCGATGGGCATCAATGGGGGAATAGCGCCCCCGCGCCCCAAGCTCAAGCATCTGCCCCACATGCCGATAGCCCAAAAGGGCAGGCGGCAGATAGGTTACCGCATCCCCCGAATTGCGCACGACCATAAAATTCTCCCAACGAGAGAGAACCCCTTCGCCGGGATAGCCGCAAACCACTCTTGGGCAGCCAAAGCCCACTCCCCGAAGATCTTTTCGCAGATCGGGGCGATGAAACCATAGATACTCATGGCAAAATACCCCAAGGGCTGCCCCATGGGAATAGCCCGCAACAGTTGCATAGCGGACCGAAATATCCCTAACCGCTGCTCGAAGATAAGGCTCCACCGCCTTCCAAACCCGCAAAAAGCCGCCATGGGCATACCAAATGGTTTTTCCCATTCTTCGATAAGGCATAGCGGGAAAATCAAGATTATTTTTCCAATCGATCGAACCCTTGGAAGCTTGAAAAAAGAGAAAAAGAGCCTCTCCCTTGCGCAAAACGGCATAGTTGCCGCCTTCCTCGGTTTGCTGATAATCCGCCGATAAGCATTGCTCAAACAGTTCAGTCAAATGCATCGTTCTCTCCCCCCTTTTCCCCATTCTATGCAAGGAAAAAGGAGAAGGGCCAAAAATATAAAACCCAATCGGGGTTCCGATTGGGTTTTATTTTTAAAACATAGAGAAAAAGTCGCTCAAAGGATTGCTGGGAGTTTGCTGAACGGGCGCCATGGTTTCCTTTTGCTTTTCAGGGATATATTCGCTCAAGGTCATGGAGATGGATTGCTCCTTCCCGCCCCGCTTCACCACGATGGTTACCGCATCGCCAACGCTCTTTCTATCAATAATGGCATTGGCTTCCGCTTCGGTTTTAACCTTCTCGCCTTCCACAGAAACCACCAGATCGCCGCTCTTGAAGCCGGCCTTCTGGCTATCGCTTCCGCTTTCGGTTTCGGAGATATAAAGGCCAAGCTCGCTCACGCGGTACATCATAGCGGTCATGGAATCATTGATCTCAACAAATACAAATCCGGGATCCACTCTGCCCGAAACATAGCCGAGCTGAATCAGATCTTCGATCACCTTTTTAGCGGTATCGATGGGAATGGCAAAGCCAAGGCCTTCGATCTCTTCGCCGGCCGATTTTGCATTGATCACCCCGACCAACTGCCCGCTGGTATTAAACATTCCGCCGCCGGAATTGCCGGGGTTGATGGCGGTATCGGTCTGCAGAAGATTCATGGTGATATTATCAATGGTGATGGCCCGATCAAGGGCGCTGATGATGCCGCGGGTAACTGTGCCGCCCAGTTTGCCGAGAGGATTGCCCACCGCAACCACAGTATCCCCCACCTTTACCCCTTCGGATTCCCCGAAGGCGGCGGGCGAAAGTTCCTCGGCCTCTACCTTTAATACAGCAAGATCGCTTTTTGCATCGCTGCCGATCAGCTTTGCTTTATATTCGGTGCCATCCGCAAGGCGCACATTGATATTGGTCGCCCCGTCGATCACATGATGGTTGGTTACAATATAGCCATCTTTGGTAAAGATCACACCGCTTCCCGCGCCCTCGCTCACATACTGCTGCATAAAAGAGCCGGTTACGATCTGCTCGGTAGTGATCTCCACCACACTATCTTTTACAAGCTCCGCCACTTGAGGAATGGTCAACTCTTCCTTCTGGCTGCCGCCATCGGCGCTCTCCAGCTTGGCAGTTTTATAGATCACCGCGGTGCCGGTAATGGTTTTCCCACCGGGGACCAACCGCAGAGCGGTATAAACGCCCGCAACAGTCAGCAGCAGGGAAAAGACCAGCATCGCCGCAATGGTTGCGATAAAGGTTTTGCGGGTAACCATTTTAGGAGCAGGCTTTTCCTTTTGAACGGGCGGGCCATAGATCGGCTCCTTGGGGGCAGAATAGCCGCCCTGAAAAGCAGGCTCCTCTTTCGGTGCCTCTGCCTTTGGATAAGCATAATGGTAAACAGGGTTTTCCTCCGAAGGCCGCGCCCCGCCCTGCTCCTCTGCAGAAAAGCCTTGGGCGCCCTGCTCCGGCTCCTGCCGAGCGGAAGAATCAGCCCCGCCGCTCATCACCTGCCCGCTCTCTTCGGCGGGGGCTGCCGGCTCCTTTTTGATCGGTTCGCCGGTAAAGGGATCAAAATTATATTCATTCATGGTGGTTTTCCTCCATTTTTTGCCTTTCTACTAAATCATATTATATCCATATACTATGAAAAAAGTGTGAAGAAATTTGAAAAATCCTTAAAACTTCTTTCAGTATACTCTATTCATAAAAATTCTGCAAGAGAAAAAACTCTTGCATTTTAGAAAAGATTCGCATATAATGATTAGGAACAATCTTTGTTCCTTGCGAAAATAGTAGTTTTTTCCGCTCCGTAAAGAGAGCAGGGGTCGGCGGCTGAAAGCCCTTGCGGGATGAAAAAATGAATGTGCGCTTCGCAAAGTATTCCTTTCTGCATGAGTGGAAGGGCGGGGGAGATGCCCCGTTACCAAGCGATAGAGCGATAAACCGAAGTGGAACCGCGCAGATTTGAATTATAGCGCCTTCGTTGCCTTTTTTGGGCAGCGGAGGATTTTTTTTTTGGAGGAGATGAACCATGTTTAAAAAAGTTCGGGAAGATCTCAATGCTTTTATGGAGCGGGATCCTGCCGCCCGAAGCAAGGCCGAGATCTTTCTTCTGTATAATGGCTTTCATGCGGTGCTTTATTACCGCTTGGCCCATTGGCTTTATAAGCATAAGCGCTATTTTTTGGCGCGGTGGGTTTCTCAATATGCCAAATTTCGCACCGGAGTGGAGATCCATCCGGCGGCAAAGATCGGCAAGGGGCTTTGCATCGACCATGGCACCGGCATTGTGATCGGGGAGACCTGCGAGATCGGCGATTATTGCCTTCTTTATCAGGGCGTTACCCTTGGCGGTACCGGAAAGGATACCGGCAAGCGGCACCCTACCCTTGGCAACCATGTGATGGTGGGGAGCGGGGCCAAAATTTTAGGGCCCTTCACCATTGGGGATCATAGCAAGATCGCCGCCAATGCGGTGGTGCTGGATCCGGTGCCCCCTCATTCCACTGCTGTGGGTGTGCCGGCGCGGGTGATTCGCCAAAACGGCCAGAAGGTTGATCTGATGGACCAGATCCATATTTCCGACCCTGTTGCCCAAGAGCTTTGCCGCCTGCAAGCCCGCATTACTGAACTTGAGAAAAAATTGGAGGAGAAATAAATCATGAAGCTTTATAATACTTTAACCCGAAAAAAAGAAGAGTTTGTACCCATCACGCCCGGTAAGGTGCTGATGTATGCCTGCGGGCCCACTGTTTATAATTTTTTCCATATCGGCAACGCCCGCCCCTTTATCACCTTCGATGTTTTGCGCCGCTATTTTGAATATCGGGGCTATAAGGTAAAATTTGTGCAGAACTTTACCGATGTGGATGATAAAATGATCAAAAAGTCCAATGAGGAGGGGGTTACCCTTGCGGAGCTGGGCGATCGCTATATCAACGAATACTATACCGATGCAGGCGGCCTCGGTGTTGGCAAAGCCACCATTCACCCCAGAGCCACCCATTGCATCGGCGATATCATTAAAATCATCGAAGCCTTGATCGAAAAGGGCTATGCCTATGAATCGGGCGGCGATGTTTTCTATTCCACCAAGGAATTCAAGGGCTACGGAAAGCTTTCTCATCTGCCGATGGATCAGCTGGAAAGCGGCGCGCGGATCGATGTGAACGACCTGAAGCGGGATCCGATGGATTTCGCCGTCTGGAAGGCTGCCAAAGAGGGCGAGCCTGCATGGGAAAGCCCTTGGGGAATGGGGCGCCCCGGTTGGCATATTGAATGCTCCGCCATGGCCTGCAAATTCCTCGGCAAAACCATCGATATCCATTGCGGCGGCGTTGACCTGATCTTCCCCCATCATGAAAATGAAATTGCCCAGAGCGAAGCGGCCAATGGATGCGAATTTGCCCATTACTGGCTCCATAACGGCCATATCAATGTGGATAACCATAAGATGAGCAAATCCGCCGGCAATTTCTTTACTGTGCGCGATGCGGCTGCCGCCTATGGCTATGAGGCCATCCGCATCTTTATGCTCTCTTCTCATTACAGAAGCCCCATCAACTATAGCAAGGATGTTTTGGAAGCGGCAAAAGCCAGCCTTGCCCGCCTTTATACCACCAAAAATAATTTGGAATATGCGCTGAAGAGCGCAGGCGGCAAGCTCGCCCCCGAAGAGGAAGCCCTCCTTGCCGAGATGCCCGCCTTTAAGGAAAAATTCCTTGAGAAGATGGACGATGATCTTAATACTGCCGATGCCCTCTCTGCCATCTTTGATCTGGCCCGCTGGATCAATACCCGCTTGGCAGAAAGCCATTCTGCCCCCTTCCTCACCGCGATGAAGGAGCTCTTCCTTGAACTGACCGGTGTATTAAATATCGTTACCGGTGAGCCGGAGCAGGAGATCCCCGAAGAGATCAAGGCTTTGGTAGAGGAGCGCACCACCGCCCGCGCCGCCAAGGATTTTGCAAGAGCCGATGCCATTCGGGAGGAGCTTGCCGCAAAGGGTGTGCTGCTGGAGGATGGAAAAGACGGGGTTAAGATCCTGATGAAGCAATAAACGCAAGACCTTTAAAAAAACAAATAAAAAGCGACCATCAGATGGTCGCTTCAGCGTGTCAAAGAACTCTGTTTTTATCATCTTTGACACGCTGGGAGACTCTCAAAAATGTTTCCGAATTCGTCAAACCGTTCTCGTCGGCGGTTTTTGGGGCACCCCGGCAAAACAAAAGTTTTGTTGGGGAAAAGGAGAACCTAATGGTATAAGTGGTGTTTTGCTATTGAGCAAAATGGAACGGTTACCATTAGGTTTGACGTGCGGTAGAGAGCGGTTTGGCGGATAGCAGAAAAATTTAATCAAAATCCGCATGATTATGCGGATTTTTTCCTTTTAAAGAAAACAAAGAGAAAGAATGATACTTCTTTCTCTTTCTTGATTTATTGAGTGGTACAATCTGTTTGCTTTCTTTCATTTTTCTGCGGTCGGGGACTTTTTTGACAGTCTGAAGCGACCATCAGATGGTCGCTTTTTTAATGAAATCCTCCGCCTCTTGACGGGTTTTAAAGATATAGATTTCCTTTTCCGGATATTTTTCAAAAAGGGAAAGGATCCTCGGCTTGCTCTCCTGCTCGAAATTGCAGATGAAATCCAAAAATTCTTCATCAATCTCTTCCTCGATCCAAGGGAGATCCGAGCGAGGCTTGCCCGCCCGCTCCTTTACCCCCTGAAGGCAAAGCTCCTTGGGATAATCGAGGAAGATCGCAGTATCGCAGGCGGCCATTCTCTGCTCCATGGTGGATTGATAATTACCGTCGATGATCCAGCGCTCCTTGGCAAGCACCTGCGAAAGCCTTTCTTTAAAAAGTTCTTTTCCCACTGTTGTTTTATCAGGGTTCCAATACATCATATCCAGATGATAGAGCGGTATTCCCGTTGCCCGATGAAGTTCCCTCGAAAGGGTGCTTTTGCCGCTGCCGGGGCAGCCAATGATCAAAATCCTTTTCATTGCTTTTCGGGCTTGGGGAAATATTTAAAGACCATGGGCCAAAGGCCTGCGGCCGCAAAGGCCATGGCAAAATAGATGATGGCTCTGCCAAAGAGGGCATCGGTAAAGAGCCCCACCAAAAAATAGCCAAGTTCCTGCACCAGAACAGTGAGTAAAAGGCCGCCCAAAACCTTCAGGATCTGCGCCCACCATACTGCCTTTACCTCGAAATGAACAATATTGCGATCCAGCTCATAGGCAAGGTAAAAGCCGCCGGACGCACCAAGAAGCTTATAAGAATTCTTCAAAGCGCCTGCAAACTCCGATGCAGAGCCCTCTGCATAAAGGGGAAAGACCTTCATAAAGATCACATGAGCCACCGAAAAAGCCAAAAGACCAAGAAGCAACCAACGCACACCGTTTTTAGTCCCCCAGATTTTGCCGAGTAGCGGATAAAAGCCCAATACCATTGCCGCGGCCAGCAGGAAAGAAACACCCACATCTGCAGGAGTATGCACCCCAAGGTACATACGCGTAAGCGGTACAATCAGGCAGATCACAATGCAGAGCACCCGAAGCCAGATCTTCTTGGTGATCCGCGCAATGCCGCCAAAGGTGCCCACCGCGCTTTGGGTATGGCCGCTGGGGAAGGAATAGCCGCCGGCGCCTTCCTTGGCATTGCCCACAACACTGAATTCCGGATCCCGCACCCAAGGCCGCTCGATCCGAAAGATCACCTTTAAAAGCTGATTGATCTGGGTGCCGATGATGCCTACCAAAAGAAGGAAATACCCGTGCCTTTTATTGATGCACCAAAGGTAGATCATTACCACAACCAAAAATATGGTTTCTGCCCCAAGATGAGTCAGCAGCTGCATTGCCTCATCCCAGAAGGGAGTGCGCATTTTTTCTAAAAGATATAAAAAATCCATGCAAAATGTTCCTTTTCAAAAGTAATTGCTTTTATCTTATCATAACCGAATTCAAATGTAAATAAAAAAAGGCTGTAAAAATAGTCTGAACCGCAAAGGGCAGGAAATTACAAGGCCTTTTTACAAAGAAACAGAAGAAAACTAAGAATAATGATAGAAAATATCGAATTTTCGATATTTTCTCCTATTTGAATGCCCTTTGCTACCTTAAAACCGAGCCACTCGGCGTATCACATACGCCGTCGGGTATCCCGCGACCTATGGTCGCGGCTCGGTTTAAAGGTTTCAAACAATTTTTCCGAACCCCAAAAAAGGGGCTGTAAAAAATTCGAATGAATTTTTTACAGACCCTTTCTTTTTGAAGAACTCTTTGCAAATGGTGAGAACTATGGTATAATAAAATAAAAACAAAAAGGAGAACGCCATGATCTATACCGAGATGACCAAAAAAGCCCTTTCCCTTTCCTTTGAAGCCCATAAGGATCAAAAGGATAAAAGCGGATTGCCCTATATTTTTCATCCTTTCCATCTTGCAGAGCAGATGAAGGATGAGGCGGCAACGATTGTGGCGCTGCTTCATGATGTGGTGGAAGATAGCGACTATACCTTTGAAGATTTGAAAAGAGAGGGGTTCGGGCCGCAAATTCTGGAAGCGCTGGAGCTTCTCACCCATGATCCCAAGGTTCCTTATAAGGATTATGTTGCAAAAATTAAGGGCAATGAGCTCGCAAAGGCGGTTAAGCTTGCGGATCTTGCGCATAATTCCGATCTTTCCCGCATGGCGCCCGAGGAGATCGACGAAAAGGTTTTGGCGCGCAGAAAAAAATACCAAGAGGCAACCGCCTTTTTAATGGAGGAATAATCCGATGAAAAAAAGAATCATTGCTTTGCTCTTGTTGGTGGCTTTGGTTTTGGCCATGGCTTCCTGCCAAAAAGGGAGCGCGGAATATAGAGTTTCTCTGGCCGAGCAGCCCATTATGGAAGATCAGATCTTCAAAACAAGCGGGGAGATGACCATTCGCTTTGAGCTGCCCCAAGCGGGATATTTAAAGCTGATGGCCTATGATGCCACCGACTATAAAAAAGAGCCTGCGGAATACCCTTCCGCATCGGTTTCTTATAGCAACGAAGCGGGATATGTGGCCTATAAAAGCCTTAATATCGATAATGGATATCTGAATAAATGCCGCTTTGAGAAGGGGGTTACCATCGCCAAGATCACCTTTGATGGGGCAAAGAAGATGAAGAAAGCAGGCCTTTATTGGGTTTTCGCTCCCGATATCGATACCCCTGCTCCCCTTACCGCCGATCAGCCTGCCGCAAAGGCGGCCGATGGCGCAAAGGAAGCGCGCTTTTCTCTTTCGGTAAAGAAACCCACCCTTTATAATATCCATTGCAGCGAAGCGGCTGTTTGGGAGAGCGATTGCTCCTTCGAGGTTTATGACGCCAAGGGCCAAACCGTTGCGGGTAATCTGGATATTCATGGCACCGAATGGACCAGCCGAAAGATCTTCCTCAAGGCGGGGGAATATGAAATTGTGGCGCGGGAGATCGAAGGGGTTGCAACCATGATGCCGGAAGTGATGGGCGAATATGATCAGATCACCCTTGCCGGCAGCCCCGCCCCCACCCTTCCCGCAACAATCGGGTTTTGCGGGGATCTGGCCCAAACCCAATCGGCCACCTTCGTTTTAGATGGCTCAAAGCCGGAGCTTTGGGCAAGCGCCTCCGGCGCCGGCGAATATTATGATAGCAGCCAGCGCTTTACCATGGTGGTGAGAGATGCCATGGGCAATGAGATTGCCAGAGAAGAGGTAGACGGTACAACGATGATCAACCTGAAAGGCCGCACCGGCACCCATACGGTTGAGATCAGCAATGCAGGCAATGGCATTGTTTATCTCAATTTGGATGAAATTTAAAGAAGGGGCTGTAAAAGGGGCACCCTCCGCAAGGAAGAATAGGTTTTGAGA
>JAZPYP010000004.1:0-95784 GCA_045544255.1 Eubacteriales bacterium
CTGTGCAAAAAGCCATCCTTTTGCCAATAAGACCGTGACCCTTGAAGATATTTTTTCAAAGGACATTGTGGTCAGAGAGCCGTATTCGGGAACGAGAACATTATTGCATAATGCAATTACAGACCGAGGTTTTTCCCTTGAAAACTTTAAGCGATGTATCTCTGTCAGTAATTTTTCCGTGATCTGCGACATTGTGGCAAACAACGGTGCGATTACCTTTGCCTATGAACCTATCTCCCGATGCCGCGACGACCTTGCCACCTTCTCTGTTGCAGATATGCAGATTAGTGGTGAGTTTAATTTTGTGTATTGCAATGAACGGGTCGCAAGGGAGAAAATAAACCTGCTTTTCTCCGTCTAGGAGCTATTCTTCAAGACACAAACATTTAACATTTATAAAAACAAAAAAGGGCAGACTTTACGAAATTAATCGTAAAATCTGCCCTTGATATCTGTTAAATTTAGTTCAAGTTCCGACGCAACCGAAACAATTAAAAAACCGATTTAGATATCCATATCGCATCTTTTATAATGGCTTTAATACTTTTTCTTCAGAATAAAGAAACAAGCCCAAAACAGCACCAGCATCAGACAAACAGCGCCGCCAAAAACCATGCAAAGCAAATCCTGCCCCAAAAGTTTGAAAACGATGGTACTTAAGGCACAGATGATAATAAACAAGTAACCGGCCCAAGCCCAAGCCTTGTTGCGGATAAAGTGTATTCGTTCATCTGTTTCGGCAACTTCTCTTTTTTCTCGGTAAGTCTCACTCCTGCTCAAACGGTAACTGCGGAGCAGACGCACAATACCAACGACCATCAAAGCAGAGCCCATACCGCTCCAATATTCATCCAAGGTTTCCAGACAGCACAGAACGGTCAAAACAAGACCAAGAAAAAGCCAGAGTACACCAAAAACAATATCTTTTTTCTTCATATTATTCCTCCTCAAAAATGAAGACCTCTTCTATGGTCATCCCAAAGAATGTTGCAATTTTATGGGCTAAAAGAATGGAAGGGTTGTAGCGTCCGTTCTCCAAAGAACTGATTGTTTGCCGTGATACGCCCATAGCTTTGGCAAACTCTTCTTGGAGAATCCCCTTTTCCTTTCGGATAGCTTCTATTTTGTTTTTCAAAAAAATACCCCCTGAAAAGATATTTAAAACGTAAAGTTTGCTTTACAAAACAAATATAACATAGCTTCAATTAAATGTCAAGCAAACTTTACATAAAAACAGCGAAATCTTTCCCTGATATCTAAATCGGTTTGCAATGTTGGTTGCGGAGGAAGGACTTGTAAGGAGCGCAGAGAGTACCGCTCTTTGAAGATGGTGCGTAATTGAAAGGGTTGATCAACGAGCGCTTTGCAACAGGCGAAAAATTCATCGCCAGCCGTGGTTGGCTCGGTATTTCTCGTGTTGCGGCAGTGCCCCCGCGATCTCTTCATCTGCCACCGGCAGCGAGATCGCAGGAGCCAAGTTATTCGCCCGACTTTTTCGCTAAAGCGAAAAATCGAGCGAATAAGACCGAAGGCCGTCGGTTCAAAGTCCGCCATCGACCGCGACAATTAAAAAACCGATACCCAAAAGGGTATCGGTTTTTTATGGTTGCGGAGGAAGGACTTGAACCAACGACCTTCGGGTTATGAGCCCGACGAGCTACCAACTGCTCCACTCCGCGATATATATAGAAAAAGCGTTTCCGCTTGATCTAAACTTTGATCTTTATTTGCTCGTCGGTCTTCGCCCGACGGCTTCCGTTTGCGGTAACCCGAAATTTCATGCGCCATAAATGGCTTTGAAATTTCGACCGCGGCACCTGCTAACCTGCTCGCTTCATCTGCCGCAGGCAGCGCTCGCAGTCGCAACCAACTGCTCCACTCCGCGATATATGGCGCTTCTTTTAAAGTGCTAATATAGTATACCAATTGGAAACGGTTTTGTCAACTGTTTTTTGAAAAAAGATATTTGTTTACATTCAGTTAATATTTTAAGAAATTCCGACAAACTCAAGCTTTGAACTTGAAAAGAAGGAATGGGGGGTATATAATAATAGATGACATTTTAAAGATAAAGGGGGCGCCGAAAATGGTGAAAAAGCTTGGCAAAGGCTCAGTGGATATGTGCAACGGGCCTCTTTTCGGCAAGATCATTTTATATACAATCCCTGTAATGCTGACGGGCGTTTTGCAGCTGCTTTTTAATGCCGCCGACCTTTTGGTGGTGGGGCGGTTTTGCGGCAGCATCTCGGTGGCGGCGGTGGGGGCAACCAGCTCCCTGACCAATCTTTTGGTCAATCTCTTCATGGGCCTCTCTGTTGGCGCAGGCGTAACCGTTGCCCAAGGGCTCGGTGCCCATGATAACCGCAAGGTCAGCGCCACGGTGCATACCGCGATTCCGGTAGCCCTGATCGGCGGCGGGATTTTGACCTTGCTTGGCATTTGTTTTTCGGAAATCTTTCTTCGCTGGATGGGCACACCTACCGATGTTTTGCCTCTTTCTGCTGTTTATATGCGCTTTTATTTCGGAGGCATGATCTTTAATATGCTCTATAACTATGGCGCCGCCATTTTGCGGGCAGCGGGGGATACCACCCGCCCGCTGATCTACCTGACCATTGCAGGGGTATTAAATGTTTTATTAAATGTAATTTTTGTAACGATATTTCATATGAATGTGGCAGGGGTGGCGTTGGCAACCTCCATTTCCCAAGGAGTTTCTGCCGCTTTGGTGCTGATCACTCTTGCGCGCCGCAATGATGCCTGCCGCTTGATCTTTAAAAAGATGCAAATCCATAAAGCGCCCCTTAAGCGGATGCTTTATATCGGCATTCCGGCGGGGGTTCAAGGCTCTCTCTTCTCTATTTCCAATGTGATCATCCAGTCCTCGGTCAATAGTTTTGGCTCAACGGTAATGTCCGGTCATGCGGCGGCGGGGACTTTAGAGGGATTTGTTTATACCTCTATGAATGCTCTTCATCAGGCGGCCCTCAATTTCACCGGTCAGAATACCGGCGCGCGGAAATTTGATCGGGTGAAAAAGATTTTCGGCATCTGCCTTGGGAGCGTAACGGTGATGGGGCTTTTGTTGGGCGGCCTTTTCTGGGTGCTTGGCAAACCTTTGCTTTCTATCTATATCACCGATTCCGAAGCCGCTATCGGCTATGGCTTTTTGCGGCTTACCTATATCTGCCTGCCCTATTTTTTGGCGGGAGTGATGGATGTGGTGAGCGGCTCCATTCGAGGGCTTGGGGTTTCTCTGCAGCCAATGATCGTAACGATTTTGGGGGTCTGCGTTTTCCGCGTTGTCTGGATCTATACCATCTTCCAAGTTCCTGCATTCCATACCCTTGATTGCATCTATCTCTCTTATCCCATTTCTTGGACAATTACATCTATCGCCCATATTATAACCTTCCTCTGCATCTTAAAGAAAAAGAGGGCGGCGGAATGATCAATATCTATTGGAAAAAGGGAGCGCGGGAAGATAGCGCTGCTTTGAAGGCGCAGATTCTTGGGGAAGATCTTTTAATCAAAAAAGGCGCCTATGGGAAGCCTTATTTGGAAGAAGGGCCCTTCTTTAATCTCTCCCATAGCGGGGATTATATTGCCATAGCGATTGGGGAGCAAGAGTTTGGGCTGGATCTGGAAGCCCCGCGCCCCATCCACCATGGGGGCTTTATTCATCCCGAAGAAAAGGGGATCGATCCTCTTACTTTGTGGGTGGTAAAAGAAAGCTTTATGAAATTTACCGGAGAGGGAATTCGGCAATTCCGCTCAGTGCGGGCAGAGCCGATGCAAGAAGGACTTTATCGGGTAACCGACGGAAAGCAGATCGCTTTTGCCAAAACCCTTCGGATTGAGCAATGCATCGCGGCAGTTTGCACCGCGAAAATTGAGGAAATTAAAATGGAGCAGATCTTTTGATCTGCTCCATTTTTTAAGTTTAATCATCAAGATCCTTTTCAAAATCCAGTATCTTTCCGTTTTCAGCGTGGATCTCGTAGCTATATTCCATGTTGCCGCTTTTGAATTCCAGCTCGTAGTAAGCAACACCGTCGTCTTTATCCAATTCCGCTTTTTCAAAGCGGGCATCTGCTGCCTTCAGACCGGCATGGGCAAGGGCGATGGACTTTACCTTTTCGATGCCGATATAAGAAGAGGCGGCAGGCTTGGTTGCGGTAGATTGATTATCCTCTTGCTCCTTTTCGGAAGAGAGGATCTTGCCGCTTTCGGCATGGATCCCGTAGCTATATTCCATGTTGCCGCTTCTGAATTCCAGCTCGTAGTAAGCGGCGCCGTCGTCTTTATCCAATTCCGCCTTTTCAAAGCGGGCATCTGCTGCCTTCAGACCGGCATGGGCAAGGGCAATGGACTTTGCCTTTTCGATACCGATATAAGATGAGGCGGCGGGCTTGGTTACGGTAGATTGATTATCCTCTTGCTCCTTCTCGGAAGAGAGGATCTTGCCGCTTTCGGCATGGATCTCATAACTATATTCAACATTGCCGCTTCTGAATTCCAGCTCGTAGCAAGCGGCGCCGTCGTCTTTATCCAATTCCGCCTTTTCAAAGCGGGCATCTGCTGCCTTCAGACCGGCATGGGCAAGGGCGATAGATTTTGCCTTTTCGATGCCGATATAAGAAGTGGTAGCGGGATTTTTTATTTCAGTTTTGTTACCGGCGGATTCGGCTGCATCTTCGTTGGTATCCTCGATTTCATCGGCAATGTTTTCTAAAACGCTGTCGTCTGCATCATAGTCCACAATATCTGTAATATCCAGCCCTTTTTCCTTGACCAGCGCGGTGATTTCCGAAAGGTTCATCTTCGCAAGTTCTTCCTGCTTAAGGGAGGAATCCTTTTCGGCAAGGTTCAGAATAAAGACTGCTTTGCCCAAAGAGATTTGGTGCTCCTTGGAAAAATCGGAAGCATTGCTCTGCGGCTCGATAACCTGATCGAGAATGGAGGCCTCGGCCTCATAAAGTTGGAGGGAGGAATGAACTTGATCGTTGATCTCCTTGCGCAAGATATCTGCCTTTGCAGGGTTATCATTTCGGACACTGATCAAAATTCCGTTCATACTGCCATTCTCCAAATAGCCCTTTTGAACCATGGAGCCGATAATGGCATTAACCGCAACCTGAAGGTCTGTATTTTTAAGCTCCATTCCATCAAGAATGGCAACTGCATCTTTATTGATGGCCTCTGCCTTTAATACCTTCTCCATTTTATTAACGGAAAGCTCAATGCCGGGATTGACATCAATATCAACAAGGGTATCAACCGCCCAATGATTGGCATAGTAGAAGCTTCCGAAGAGGCCGCCGGCAATTAAAATCAGGGCGGCGGCTGCGCCTGCGATAAAGCGACGCAGAGAGTTGAGTTTCATGGTCTTTTTCATTATAACCGTCCTTTCTTGGGGGACGATATTTTGCTCGATTCGGCTGAATAGATCCTCCGGTACCATTTCGCTATAGGCGCGGAGCAGATTTTCGTTTATTTTTTTATTCATAAAAATCTTCCTCCTTTAAGATGGCACGCAATTTTTTGAGGGCTCTGCTGTATTTGGAAAGCACCGTTCCCAGCGGCAGATCCATCAAGGCCGCGATCTCTCGATTTTTCAGGCCTGCAACGCAATAAAGCGATACAATCTGCCGCTCTTCATCAGAGAGGGTTTTCAGTGCCGCCAGCAATACCGCTCGCGCTTCGATGCTTTTAATTTGGGCGAAAGCGGCGGTATCTTCAATGGGCGTTTCGGGAAGAGGCTCTTCCTTGGCGCGGCTCCGCAATTTCATAAGTGCGTGGTTTTTGGCGATGGTAAAGATCCAGGCCATCGGTTTGCCTGAGGGCTGATAATCGCCCGCGGCTCGATGGATGGAAAGAAAGGTTTCTTGCAAAATATCTTCCGCATCATGTGTATTTTTGATCAGGGATAGAGCATAGCCGTAGACCGCAGGATGAATGCGCTCATATAGGGAACGCAATGCGCCGGCCTCGCCTGCGGCGATTTTCCGGATATCCTCATCCGCAACGGTCGACTGCGCGCGAATGTGGTTTTCTTCCATCAGTAAAAAAATCATGCTTTTTTCCCTTTCGTTATCATAATGCGTAAGCTTCGAAAATTATTGCAATTTTTTAAAACTTTTTTTCATGGTAGCATAGAAAAAGGCTTTTCGCAATCATTTTTGAACAAAAATATTGCAATACATGAACATTTATTATATAATTACTATAATTTTTAAATGAGGATGGATGGTATGAAAAAAAGAGTTTTAGCGATTCTGATGCTTCTTTGCATGATCTTTGGCGCGATGGGAAGCGTGGCTTTGCCGGCTTATGCGGTAGAAGCGGCCGCCAATCGGGTGATTTTGCAAAAGGGCAATCGTTCAGGCGTTTGGTTTGAGAAGAGCCTTGAAGCGGAAGGGGATCTTTTAGAGGTGCCTTCTGAATTTGAAGGCTTTGAAGTGGAGTATGCCACCTATGAAGGGGAGCGCTATCTGCCTGAAGAGGAGATTTCTCTTCATGAAGCGGAAGAGGTGCTTTATTTTCTCAAGGGCAGCTATTATTCTGCCGCAGATGTGAAGGCGCACCCCGATGAAGCAATCTATACCATTGGCACTGCCGCGGAGCTTGCTGCCCTTGCGGAGTTGACTGCCGAAGGCTATGATTTCGATAATGCCACCCTTTATATCACTGCCGATCTAGATTTTTCGGATTATGAGACATGGACCCCCATCGGCCATGTGAACAGCCAATCCGGCGGTACGGCGGATGAAAATTCTTATCCCTTCCGCGGCAATCTTAATGGGCAATTCTATCGCTTTGAAAATATTGATATGGATCTTAACGGAAAGTTTCAATCTATTTTCGGCTATGTGGAGGGCGCAACCTTTGAAAATATTATTTTAGCGGAAGGGGAGATGCGCTCCACCGGCTATCGCCTCGGTGCCCTTGCCTCTCTTTTTAAAAGCGGTAAAGCCCGCAATATCGAAAGCCATCTCTCCCTCTATTCCGATGCAAGCGATCAAAATCTGAATATGGGGCTTTTCGCCCTGACGCATGGAGTAACCATTGAGCGGGTAGCGGTTTACGGCACCATTGGGGATCCCGATCTTAAAACTCAGCAGCAAAACGGTGGCATCAGCGGATGCGGCTACGATACCAATACCACCATTAAATATAGCTTTGTGCCCGCCAAGATCAATGGAACGCAGGTGTTCCAGATCGGTCAGCGATGCATTATTGAAAACTGCCCGTTGGTAGGCAGCGAAGAGATGCCCTTTGCGGATTTTATCGGCGGGAAGGCCGCTTGGATTTTGAATACCGCCGGTGGCACTGCCGAAAATTCCGGCCTTTGGACCAATGGAGCAGGTGGCCCCACTTTAATGGGGAATACCGCTGTTTATCGGCAGGAATCCATTGCGATCACCGAGGCAGGGGATGAAATCGCAACCACCTATGATTATTATGAAAATGGCCAAGGGCTGAATCTTTCTGCTCCGGAGGGCTATACCCTGAAAGAGGTGAAGGATGAAAATACCAATTTGGTTTCCGCCGAGCAAAAGATGCCGCGGAAGGATCAGACGCTTTATCTGATCTGCGCCCCGAAAACCTATGCGATTCAATATGAGCTCGGCGGTGCAACCGCCGAAAAAGAATTGGTTGAGAACCATCGCGCAGGCGCAGAAACAATTCTTCCTGCAGGAGATGCAGTGAAAAAAGAAGGGTATGTTTTCGGCGGTTGGTATGAAAGGGAGGATTTTTCCGGCAAGGCCCTTGCCGCAATCCCTGCCGATTTTCATCGAAATTTAATTCTTTACGCAAAGTGGCTTTCCCCTTCTGTAATCACAACTGCCGATCAGCTTTGCGCCATTGGAAACGGGGATCTTGCCGGCGCATATGTCTTGGGCGCCGATATTGATCTTACCGATAAGGATTTTGCTCCCATCGGCGCGGTGAATGCGCCCTTTACCGGCAGTTTCGATGGCAATGGCTATACCATTTCGGGGCTGACCATCGAGAGCAATAAAAATTATCAGGGCCTTTTCGGATATAATGAAGGCTATATCTGCAATGTTACCCTTGCAGAGGATTGCTCCATCAAGGGCAATAACTATGTGGGGGCTATTGCGGGCTTTAATGGCGGCAGCATCAGCGGATGCATTACCGCCGCTGATGTGGGGGGCGCTGCTTCAACCTCTTCTGCCAAGCAATATAGCCTGATGAGCCAAAACCTTTGCGTTTGGGGCAATCAATATGATATTGAAGCGGTCTCCACCCGCCAGCCTTGGATGGTGCAGCGGATCGAGGCGCAGAATACCGATTTTCTGGGCTTTCAGGAATGCTCCCCCACTTGGGTGGATTATCTTACCACCAATCTTTCCGATACCTATACCTTTATGTATAAATATCGGGAGCCTACAGTCTCAAGCTCCAGCGAATCCTCGATGGTAGGTTTCAAGACTGCAGATTTCGACCTTTTGAATAGCGGCTATTTCTGGCTTTCCGAAACCCCTGATGTATGCAGCAAAGGGTGGGATGCCGGCCATTGGCGGATCTGCCATTGGATGTATCTGCAGGATAAAGAAAACGGCCAGAAGATCGGCATTTTCAATACCCATTTCGATCTGACCGATACTTCAAAATTGGGCGCCGCCCATGTGATCCATTCCCGCATGGTGGCTGCTTTGGAGGCTAATCCCGATATGGCTATTCTGGCCTGCGGCGATTTCAATTCCGAGGAAACTACCGCGCCCTATCCTGTGCTGACCTCCGATGGCTTTTTGGATGCCCGCTATGCTTCCCCCATCACCACCGATGAATATACCCATACCAAGGGAGCCGGCTGGGGGGATGGCACCCGCTCCATCGACTATATTTTTGGGCATGAGGAACGGGTGATCTTTGATGAATTTGATGTTCTGAATGAGCTTTCCTCTACCGGTAAGCGCCTTTCGGACCATAATGGTGTTTTGGCGCGTTTCCGCACCATGAGCGGCCACTATGTGGGCGGCGCTGTGGGCGCAAATGATGGGGCAGTTGATTTTATCTTCGCCCGAGGGAGCGCCTCCGGTACTGCTTCGGTTGGCGCAGTGGTGGGCGAAAATAAGGGGGAGGTGAATCGTTTCTATATTTCTGCCGATGATCTTTTAGACTATGTTGGCGAGGGGGAAGGCCCCGAAATCAAGGATAATGAATATTACTACGATTATGAAGATCTCTATTTCCTTTGGCGCATCAACCGCGAAGCCGATGGAGTGGCCTTCACTCTGGTTAATGGCGGCCTTGCCCTGAGGGGGAATCGGGATCGGGAGATCCCTGTGCGGGTATCGATCGGAGAAGATAGCACTTTTCATCTATCCGGAGAGCAGTATAATATTGATACAGAAGGATTCAGCGATCCGATCTGCCTTGTAAACGGGGAATATATAGAAGGAGCCTCCTTTGCCCTGCCCAAGAAGGATTGCGCCGTTTCGGTGATGGAAAATAGTTCTTGCCAAGCCCATGCCTATGGCAGGTGGAGCGCTCTGGATGAAGAGCAGCATCAGCGCATCTGCGCCGAAAACCCCTCTCATATCGAAAAGGGCGACCATAATTGGGGCACTCCTCAAATTGTTGGCGCCGATTGCACCAAAAAGGGATATACCCTGAAGGTTTGCTCCGATTGCGGATATGCGCTTTATCTTTATGATGAAGAGGCGGCCGGCCATGGCTATGGCTCTTGGGCGCCCTATGATGCGCAAGAGCATTATCGCATTTGCCAAAAGAATGCCGCGCATCTTGAATATCTGCCTCATGATTTCGATTCCGGCATCTCCTTTGAAGCAACCTGCGAGGAAGGGGCGGGAACCCTCTATACCTGCTCCGCTTGCGGCTATGAAAAGAAGGAATATAGTTCCTTGCCCTTGGGGCATCTTTACGGCAGCGTTGAGATAGGCGATGAGAGCGCTCATCAGCGGGTTTGCGCAAGAGATGAAGAGCATCTTTTGCTCCTTGCGCATCAAATGAAGATCGAGGAGCATCAAGATGGTGCCCATTTCATCTGCCTTGATTGCGGCTATGAAGATCGGCCCGAAAACTGCGAGCTTGATGGCCATGATTTTGGGGAATGGGAAGATCTGAACGGGATGATGCATATCCGCACCTGTAAGCGCGATCCCTCCCATCAGGAAACCAAGGTTCATGATTATGATGATGGCACCTATTTTGCTGCCTCCTGCACTGTAGATGAGCATACCCATTATGAGTGCGCCACCTGCCATTATAGCTATGATGTGCGGGGAGATGAGCTTGCTTTCGGTCATTCCTTTGGGGATTGGGCCTTGAAGAAGGAAGCATCATCCACCGAAAGCGGCCGCTATGAGCGAGTATGTGATACCTGCGAAGAAATCGAAGTGCGGGTGATTCCCTGCGATCAGGATCCTGCTATCGTTGCAGTGATCAAAGAGCTGGAAGAGGGCGGCAAGGTTGCAATCGATTTGGTGCTTCAAAATAATCCCGGCATCGCAGGCCTTGGGCTGGAGATTCATTATGATGCCGAAGATCTTTCGCCCGATGCGGAAAATCCGGTGGTGATGGGCGAGGCCCTCTCGGGGATGATGATAATAGAAAATATCGATCGCGAGGGCGAAAAAATCGTTCTCACCGGCGTTAAAACATCGAATGTAACGAAAAACGGTGTAATTGCCACCCTTTATTTCGATATGCAAGATACCTTTGGAAGCAAGAGTCTTCTTGGCCTGAAGGTGCAGCCGCAAAATACCATCGACGAAGATCTTGCGCGAGTGGTTCTCTATGATCGGGATCTGCTTATTGAGCTGGAGCATTGCCGCCATCATTTCATTTGGAATCAGGAGGAAGGTGCTTATATCTGCGGCTTGGATGGCTGCGAAAAGCGCTGGTCCTGCGCAGGAGATGCAGATGGCGATGGCCGATTGACCACCGCCGATGCAATTTTGATTATGCGCCATTTGATCAATGGGCTCTCTATTGACGAGGTGCTTGCCGATTTCAATGGAGACGGAGCAGTTCGCATCAGCGATGCAGTAATGATCCTTCGCTTCCTTTCCGATAATATTTCTGCATAAAAAAGGGGCTGTAAAAATAGTCCGAAGCGCAAAGGGCAGGAAATTATAAGTCCTTTTTATAAAGAAACTGAAGAAAACCAAGAATAATGATAGAAAATATCGAATTTTCGATATTTTCTCCCTTTTGAATGCCCTTTGCTACCTTAAAACCGAGCCACTCGGCGTATCACATACGCCGTCGGGTATCCCGCGACCTATGGTCGCGGCTCGCCTTACGAAGGTTTCAAACAATTTTTCCGACCCCCAAAAAAGGGGCTGTAAAAAAATCATTCGAATTTTTTACAGCCCCCTCTTTTTTTTTTAAAAGAAAGCCTCTTGACAATGTTGTCTATTGATGATAGACTATAAATGTAGTCTATAGGTAATAGACAAAAAGGAGGATTTTAAATGAGCGAAATGAAACTTGGCATGGTTGAATCCCGCTTTGCCGATCTGATATGGCAAAATGCGCCTCTTTCCACCAAGGAATTGGTGGCCCTTTGCGAAAAAGAGCTTCATTGGAAGCGCACCACTACCTATACTGTTTTGAAAAAGCTTTGCGAGCGGGGCATCTTTGCAGTGGAAAGCAGCATGGTTTCGGTTCTTCTTTCCAAAGAGGAATTTCAATCCATTCGCAGCGAGCAATTTGTTGCGGAATCCTTTGATGGCTCTCTTCCTGCATTTATTGCCGCCTTTACTGCGCGAAAGAGGCTCACCGCCGAAGAGATTGCGGAGATCCGCCGCATGATCGAGGAGGGGGAGCAATGAATAGTCTCTTTATTAAAATTTTAAATATGAGCCTTAATGCGGGGTGGCTTATTCTTTTGGTGCTTGTTTTGCGCCTGATCCTGAAAAGGGCGCCCAAATGGATCCATTGCCTTCTTTGGGGCTTGGTTGGTTTGCGGTTGGTGCTTCCTTTTTCCGTTCAAAGCATCTTAAGCCTGCTCCCCAAAGCCGCGCCGATTCCTTCCGATATTGAAATGATGCGGGAGCCCGCCATCGATAGCGGAATCGATATCCTTAATGATGCAATCAACCCCATGCTCGGCGCCTCTTTTGCTCCGGAGCCGATGGCCAGCGCCAATCCCTTGCAGATCCTGATTCCGATCTGGTCGATCCTTTGGCTGATTGGAATTGGAGGGATGCTTCTTTATGGCCTGATCTCTTGCCTTCGCCTGCGTAAAATTTGTAAAGTTAATATCCTTTACAAAGAAAATGTTTATTTTTGCGATGCTATTGATGCCCCCTTCATTTTTGGCATTATAAAGCCAAAAATCTATCTTCCGTCAGCAATGGAGGCGGCCCATATCGAGAGTGTGCTTGCCCATGAGAAAGCCCATCTCAAGCGAGGGGATCATTGGTGGAAGCCGATTGGCTTTTTATTGCTGTCTGTCTATTGGTTTAACCCTCTTCTTTGGCTCTCCTATGCTCTTCTTTGCCGCGATATTGAGCGGGCCTGCGATGAAAAGGTGATAAAAGAGATGGATGAGGAATCCAAAAAGAACTATTCCAAAGCCCTTCTTTCTTGCTCCCTTCATCGGGCAAAAATCGCAGGCTGCCCCTTGGCCTTTGGCGAGGTTGGCGTTAAGGAGCGGGTGCGGAGCGTGCTCCATTATAAAAAACCTGCTCTTTGGTTGGTAATTGCGGCGATTTTGATCACCCTTGGGGCCGGTGTCTGCTTCCTGACCGATCCTTTGCAAAAGCAATCGGTTCAAGAGCCCTTAACCCTTGAGAAGGTTCTGGAATTTTCTCAAAAAGGGGAGGGGTTGTCTTTAGCGGATTTTGAAGCATTTGAATATGTGGAGAGCGGATCGGGCCTTTATATCCGCGAGTATCCCATCGATGAAAAATTCTCCTTCTCTATTGGCTTTATGGGCGGCGATCAGGATCCGATTTATTTCTATCTTCATGCGCGGGATAGCGAGGCGGCCATGATCGATATCCGCTATGAGGATGTGGAGCAATTCATCGCGGCCCATAAGAATAATCCAACGGTGAAATGGATCACTTCCGGTTGGCATTGCGCGCCTGTTGGATATCTGGAAGAGGAATATTCCAAAATGCTTGGGGTTTGCGGAGTGCCTCTTGATGCAGGAGTTGATAGCCGCAAGGCGCTGCCTGTGAAGCAGATTTCGAGCCTTGATGGGCTGAATGATTTTATGAAGGCGGCCGCCTTTCTTCATTTTGATCATTCCTATCAGGATGCCCTTTCTTTTAATTTTCTCAAGGGCCAATATGATGCCGCCTTTTTCAAAGAAAGCAATCTTTATTTGGTTTATTGCACCGCTCCCACTCTTGATCACCGCTTTTCGGTAAAAAATCTCACCCTGAGCGAGGGAATTCTGACCATTCAGATCGAAGAGCTGGTGCCAAAGGCAGGGGATACCGCTATGGAAGGCTGGCTGATCTGCATTAGTGCCCCCAAAGAGCAGGTTCAGAATGCTGAATCTGTGCGCGCTTATCTCTCTTCATCCCGCCCTATAGAGCCAAGTGATGCGCGGATCGGCTATTATCGATATCGCGCTTCCGAAGAGCCCATCAAGCCTTCCCTGATGCTTTATGCCAATGGCAGATTTACCTTTACTCTCTCAAGTTATAGCAGCTATCTCGGCATCGGTCGCTTCCACTGGGTGGATGACCGCCTCACCCTTTCCACCGACGACGGGAAATATACCTATTTCTTTGATTATAAAGAGAATGCGCTCTATTTTGATGCAGATGCTTCTTCTGATCAGCGATGGCTCTCTGATATTCCTGATGGCGCAAAATTTAACTAAAAAAATGCTTGGTGCTAAAGCACCAAGCATTTTTTCAGCGTGTCAAAGATCTCTGTTTTTATCATCTTTGACACGCTGGGAGACTCTCAAAAATGTTTCCGAATTCGTCAAACCGCACTCGTTGGCGTACATAGGTACGGTAGAGGGCGGTTTGGCGGATAGCAGAAAAATTCAATCAAATCCGCATGATAATGCGGATTTTTTCCTTTTAAAGAAAAAAAGAGAAAGAACGATACTTCTTTCTCCTTCTTGATTTATTGAGTGGTACAATCTGTTTGCTTTCTTTCCTTTTTCTGCGGTCGGGGACTTTTTTGACAGTCTGAAAAAATGCTTGGTGCTTTTTTAAAAGCACCAAGCATTTTTTAAATAAAGAACTTCTTTTTAAGGGATTCTCGCAGCGGCCTGCAGATGGCGATGATGATCAGCCCCATGCCGATAATGAAAAGGGTGATCAGCGGGTATTGAGACCAGATAAAGGTGGAATTGGTTCTAAAAACCAAATTCATTAGAAATTCGATTAAAACAGCAAAACCGCCGGTGGCAATGCAGGCCCCGCCAAAGATATAAAGATGGCCGCGCCGCAGGTAATGGCAAAGGGTGATTACCGCAACCGTGATCAGCCCCGCGCCCCCCACCACCGGAAAGGCAAAGGGCAGGAACCAGCCCCCTTCGGTGATCAGGTCTACCATTAAAAGGTATAGAGCGATGGCGCCGAAATCCACCGAAGAGAAGATCACAGGGTTGGGCCGCCGAAACCAAAAGGGGAGCAGCAGAATGGTGTAAAACAGGATCAACCCGCCCATCACATACGGCGACCAAGTAATTCCGCCGTTGATATTGATATCGCAAAGAAAGCAGATTGCCAAGGGAAGCAGCGTTAAAAGAGTGATCACAAACATCACTCCCGCGCGGCTCACTATGCTCCCTTCTCCCTGATAACTCTTCGGGGAAGAGAAAAGAGGCTGCTCGCTCTGCTCTGTATTAGGAAGATAAACAGGGGTGGCGCATAGGGGGCATTTTTTTGCTCCCTGCATCAGCTCCACACCGCATTGCACACAATAGGCCATTTTTTCACCTCTGATTACTTTCGATTTTGATCGGAATTCCCATCTTTCTCAATTTGGTGAAAAAGAGGCGTTCCAATTCCGGCTCCTTAATGGAGCGGATGAAATTGATATAAAGAGTATCTCCATAGGAAAGGATCCCGCAGTTATGGGGGAGCAAGGCTTGGGTGCCGAGAATGAAATCAAAGCGGGAAATAAAGGGCTCCATCTCCTTTGGCACCAAAACCCTGCCAAGATTGGAAAGGGATAGGCAGTTCTTTCGCTCTCCCACTATATTATAGACGGTTTTCATGGCGATGTTTTTGATAAAAAGCGGCAAAATTCGAATAATAAAGGATTTCTCGCTGCTCACATTGGTTGCAATTTTGCTGCTCATCTGCTGGGGAGTAACATCCAGTGCCAGATGATGCTTAATAATGCCGATAATATCCTCGAAGGAATGATCCCCCAGCCGCGGATCCATGGCAGGAGTGCTGTAGAGAGCGAAATTGCGCAGGCTTTCGCTGGGGAAAAGATTCCGAAGATTCACAGGGATCAAGATCTTTATCGGCTTTTGCCGCCGCCGATTGGGAGTTTCCCTCTGCTGCAGCTCCTGAATGGCCTCGGTCAATACCGCCGCAATAAAGCAGGTAAGGGAAGCGTCATATTTTTTTGCAAGGGCCAAAACCTCCTTCACCGGCATGGTGCCGCAGATCAGATTGCGGTATCCATCGGCTTCGGGTGTTCCCTTTAATCGATAGGCGGTGGCTTCCTTGCGGCTGGCATTAAGATCCCCTGCGTATTTGAGGAAGCTATCCTCCAGCTCGCTCTCTTTCGGGGCCTCCAATCGGTCTAAAACTCCATCGGCGGGCCCCACTTCGATTTGATGCTTTTGCTCCAGATATTCCGCCGCCAGGGTTTTAATAAAGATCAGCCCGCCGGTTCCGTCTGTCAGCGCGTGGAAAAATTCGGCGGCAATGCGGTTTTCATGGTAAAGCACCCGAAATGCGCATTGGCGAATGGCGCTTTTTTTCATTCTCATGCAAGGGAAGGGCCCATCCTTCTGAATGGCGGGGGCATGGGGAAGCTGCTCCAGATAATACCAGAATAGCCCCCTTCGCAGCCGCACACTAATGGAGGGGAATCGCCTTGCCGTAACCTCCAGCGCCGATTGCAAAATATCGGGATCGATCGGCTCCTTGAAAGAAACCGATAGGCGAAAAACATTGCTCCATCTTCTCTTTCTAGCGGCAGGGTAGATCTTTGCCGCATTATCAAGCCGAAGCCAGCGGGGCTTAAAAGCATTATCGGAAAGAAGGGTATCAAGGAATTCTTCCATCTTTTGAAGATCTCCCTCCCGCTCCTTCAGCCCATAAAGAAGATAGGCGTGCCAAAGCCCTTCTGCAATGATCAGGGTGGATTCATTATTGTTTTTCAAAAGCTTTTCGTGCAAAAGCCTTGCATCATCTAAAAGAATCTCATCGCCCCCAACAAAGATGAGGGAAGGGGGCATATCCGAAAGATCTGCCAAAAGAGGGGAAACCAGCGGGTTTTCGGGGTGATCGGTATAGTGGGCGGCATATTGCAAAAGCCGCTCCTTGGAAAGGGAAGGATCTGCTTCTTTATTATGAATGAAGCTCTCGCCGGAAAGGGTAAGATCGGTCCAAGGGGAAAGGGCAAGGATCCCTGCAGGCAGCGAGCGCCCCTGCTCGCGAAGCTTCAGGCAGAGGGCATAGCATAAGCCGCCCCCTGCCGATTCCCCCGCAAGGATAATATGAGCGGGATCATAGCCGCTCTTTAAAAGATAGCGGTAGGCGCAAAGGGCATCTTCCAAAGCGGCAGGAAAGGGAAATTCCGGTGCCAGCCGATAGGCCGCGCAAAAAACCTTGATATTGCATTTGGCCGCAAGCAAAGCGCCGCAGCCCTTGGCATAATCCAGATCCCCTGCAATATAGCCGCCCCCGTGAAGATAGAGGATAATTCCCTCTCTTTTGCATTTGCGGGGTTGGATCCATGCGGCTTTAAAATCGGTAAAGGAATAGTCGGTGAAGGAAACATCGTTGCGCACTCCCAGCGCCATCAATTCCCCGAGCCGCTTTTGGGCAGCCCGAGAAATCCCTACTCCGCATCCATCGGCAAAGGGCTTGAAAAAGGCGATCTGCTTTTTTAAAAATTTCTTCGAAAGGGCCATGCTTCCTCCATTGATCTTGATGCTTCTATTATATATTGATTTCTTGGATAAGTCAATTTTATGAAAAATCTTTAAGAATTCGTAAATAAACGGATCAGGTGATTGACATTTTTGGAAGAATATGGTAATTTAAAATTAAATAAGGGAGTAGTCGGCGCATTCGGCGCGATGAAGTCAACATCACTGAAGAGTTTCTCTTCTGGCTTTGTTTTAATCGACAAGACTTATCTGCAGCTTTCCTTGGCAGATAGGTCTTTTTTTAATAATTGAAGCCAAAGTTGTATAAAATGATGATAGCCGTATCAGCGGCAGAAAGGGAAAATCCATGAAAGAATATTTGGTATCAAAGGAAGAGGTTTTAAAAGCCCATGGCTCATCGGTCGAAGGGCTCTCTTCGGAAGAGGCGCAAAAGCGGGCCCAAACCCATGGCCCCAATAAGCTGAAGGAAGGAAAAAAAGCATCCCTCTTTTCCCGCTTTATGAAGGAATTATCGGATCCCATGATCCTGATCCTTCTGGGCGCGGCAGTTATTTCTGCGGTTACCGCTGTCCTTTCCGATGAATCCTTTGCCGATGTGATCATCATTCTCGCAGTGGTCTTGATCAATTCGGTGCTTGGAGTGGTGCAGGAAAGTAAAGCCGAAAAAGCCATCGAGGCCTTAAAAGAGATCGCCGCCGCCACTTCGAAAGTGGTGCGAGGCGGTCAGCAGATGGTGGTGCGCAGCGAGGAATTGGTCCCCGGCGATATCATTATTTTGGAGGCCGGCGATTCTGTGCCTGCCGATGCGCGGTTGATCGAATGTGCCAGCATGAAGGTGGAGGAGGCCGCCCTCACCGGTGAATCGGTTCCGGTAGAAAAATCGGTGGCGGCCCTTTCTGCGGCTGAGGAAAAAGATGTTCCTTTAGGGGATCGGGTGAATATGGTCTATATGGGCAGCACCGTTGTTTATGGCCGCGGTGTTGCTGTGGTAACCGGTATCGGGATGGAAACCGAAATGGGCAAGATCGCCGATGCCCTCACCCAATCGAAGGATGATGAAACCCCCTTGCAGATCAAGCTTAATCAGCTTAGTAAGATCTTGAGCTTCTTGGTTCTTGGCATCTGCGCCGTGATCTTTGCCATTAACCTTTTAAGAGCCGATGGCATCAATAGCGAGGCGCTGCTGGATACCTTCCTTGTGGCGATCAGCTTGGCGGTTGCGGCGATCCCCGAAGGGCTTGCGGCAGTGGTTACCATTGTTCTTTCTATCGGGGTAACCAATATGAGCAAGCGCAATGCAGTGATCCGAAAGCTCACTGCTGTGGAAACCCTCGGCTGCACCCAGATCATCTGCTCCGATAAAACCGGCACCCTCACGCAAAATAAGATGACCGTTGTGGATCATTATTCCGAAAATGAGCAGCTTCTGATGCTCGGTATGGCCCTTTGCAGCGATGCCAAAATGGGCGCCGAAGGGGAAGCCATCGGGGAGCCTACCGAATGCGCATTGGTGAACGATGCCCATAAAGCAGGCCTTGGAGATTCCCTTGCCGCCTATGAGCGGGTGGGGGAAGCGCCCTTCGATTCCGATCGTAAGATGATGTCTACCATCTGTAAAGATGCAGAAGGGAGCTTGGTTCAGTTCACCAAAGGTGCGCCCGATGAGGTGTTGAAATGCTGCACCTCGATCTTAAAAGATGGGAAGGAGCAGCCTCTTACCGATGCTTTGCGAAAAGAGGTTCTTGCTCAAAATAAAGCCTATGCCGATCAGGCCCTTCGGGTTTTGGCGGCAGCGAAAAGAGAATGGAAAGAGGCTCCCGCTTCCAATGCTCCCGCCGAGCTGGAGCAGGATCTTTGCTTTATCGGCCTTTGCGGGATGATCGATCCTATTCGCCCTGAAGTGAAGGTGGCGATTGAGGAATGCCGCGCCGCAGGGATCCGCCCCATTATGATCACAGGCGACCATAAAGATACCGCCACCGCCATCGCCAAGGAGCTTGGAATCCTTGCCGAAGGGCAGGCGGCCATTACCGGCGCCGAGCTGAATGAGATCTCCGATGAGGCTCTCCGCCGCGATATTGCCAAATATTCTGTATATGCCCGCGTGCAGCCCGAGCATAAAACCCGCATTGTTTCTGCATGGAAAGCCAATGGCTATATTACCGCCATGACCGGCGATGGTGTCAATGATGCCCCCTCCATCAAACCCGCCGATATCGGCGTTGGCATGGGCATCACCGGCACCGATGTTACCAAAAATGTGGCCGACATGGTGCTGGCTGATGATAATTTTGCCACCATTGTGGGCGCGGTAGAAGAGGGCAGAAGGATCTATACCAATATTCGCAAATCCATTCAGTTTTTGCTCTCCGCCAATCTTGCGGAAGTTCTTGCGATCTTTTTCTCCACTCTGTTGGGCTTCACTATTTTAAAGCCTGTCCATCTCCTTTGGATCAACCTGATCACCGATACGTTTCCTGCCCTTGCCCTTGGCGCCGAAAAAGCAGAGCCTGATGTGATGCGTCGGCCGCCTCGTGATCCCAAAGAAGGGATCTTTGCGGGAGGCCTTGGGTTCGATGTGGCCTATCAGGGTGTTGTGATCACCGTTTTAACCGTTCTTTCCTATTTCATCGGCCATTTTATTGAGAGTGGTAAATGGGAGATCGCTAATAGTGCCGATGGCATGACCATGGCCTTTCTTACCCTCTCGCTGGTGGAAATCTTCCATTCCTTTAATATGCGCTCCAGAAGAAAATCGGTCTTCCAAATGAAGAACCATAATAAGCTTCTTTGGGCCTCCATGCTCTTCTCTTTGGTTGCCACCACTGCTGTGATCTATATTCCTTTCCTGCGGGAGGCCTTTGGCTTCGAGGTGATCTCTCTGATGGAATATGCCATCGCCATTCTCCTTGCCATCTCTATTATTCCCATTATGGAAATAGTGAAATTCATTCAACGCAAAATCGAAAAATAAATCAAAACCCGCCATGCAACCCATGGCGGGTTTCTAATATGCGAAAAAGTTTCGGGATTTACGAAAATATTTCGTGTTTTACGAAAAAGTTTCGTAATCAAATTTATTGACAGTATGATATAAACTAAATTAAAATTAAATCAGCAAAAAAAATATTTACTTTAACCAAAAAAGGAGAAGAAAAATGAGAAAATCCATATTGCGTATTTTTTCAGTAATGGTGATCTCCGTTTTGCTGCTGGGGATGGTTCCCTTTGCGGCCTTTGCGGAAGGAACCGTTGCCGAACGAGTAGCTGATTTAAAAAATGATGCTTTGGATTTGGCATCCTCGGGGTATGTAACCGATGCATCTCTTTCCTCTTTTCATGATGCGGTCAGCGCCGTAACAGGAGAGGATGAATCGGCGGAAACCGCTTTGAAGGCGGCTGCCGATTTGTTGGAATTGAAGGATGATGTGGTTGTTCCCATGTCTGATCTGCTTGGGGATAATTATTATTTGGTCGCTGTAGCCAATCAGGTTACAAAGACCACCGTTGCCAGCGGTGCTGAATTCAAGGCAATGGCAGATTTGATGAATGCCGGAACCATGCCCTATAGCATAGCTGTAACTCAAACGGCTGATATTGATTTATCGTCCTATCCCAACCTGCGTGTCGGTACCTCTATCTCTACTCAATTCGCCGGAACTTATGATGGAAACAATAAATCGATCATAAATTATAAAACAACCGATGGTGCCTCTAATAGCGGTCTTTTCTATGCCTTGAAGGGTACCATCAAAAATCTTACTCTGAAAAATGCAAGTGTCGTTCTCAGTACCCAAAGCGGAATGTTAGTAGGAAAAACCGTAAACGGCGCAAAGCTTGAAAATGTGCATATCAGCGGCGGAACGATGACCTTCAGCGTCGGCAGCAGCGGTCGGATCGGCTGTATGATCGGGGAGGATATCAATACCAGTGCTAAATTTACAGTGACCGGATGTAGCGTAACGGGAGTTACTATCACCGGTACCACTACCCATACCGGTGATGTATACCATCTGGGCTATATCATCGGCCGTCAGCGGGCCACCGCCAGCGGCACCTTGATCGAGAATACCTATACTTATGGCAATTCAGTCAGCGTGAGCGGTACGAAAAATATCAGCCTGATCGGCGGCTTGGCCGGAGGCGGCGCAAATCTCACCATTAAGAATTGCGGCTCCTTTAATAACACTGCAACCGGAAAGGTAACAAACGTGGCCGGCTTTGTCGGCGGTGGTGCAACATCTTGCAAGATTTCCAATTGCTATACCGATAGTGCGCACATCAATGTTACCGGCAGCTCTACGCCTACCAATTGTTATACCGAGCAGACTGCCGCAGCCATTGCAGACGGCTCTTTGGCCTATACCTTGAAAACTTCGACAACTACTGCAGAAAATTGGGTTCAAACCACCTATCCCAAAGTGGATCCGGATGGAGAAACCGTTTGTAAGGCTATATATATGGTTGAAGATGCTCTTTATCATACCGCATATACCGATGTTGATGGAAAGGTGATCCTCCCTGCGGTGGATCCTGTTGTTGAAGGGAAACTTTTCCAAGGTTGGTCCGATCCGGTGGTTGAAGAAGATGTTGCTACCTATACTGCTAAATTAATAGAAGATACTGTTGTATTGAATGTGCAGGCATTGATTGCCGCCATTGGCGAGGTGAATACTGAAAGCGGTGCAAAGATTACCGCCGCCCGCAATGCCTATAATGCGTTGACCGTCGAAGAAAAAGGGCGTGTTAAAAATCTTTCTGTTCTTGAAGCCGCCGAGGCCGCTTATCAGGTGATTCTCGATGATCAAGCTGCCGCCAAGGCTGTAGATGATCTCATTGCTGCCATCGGTGAGGTAACCAATGATAGCAAGAGCGAGATCGATGCCGCAAGATCGGCCTATAATGCCCTGACCGATACTCAAAAGGGATATGTAACCCTGCTTGCCGTTTTGGAAAGCGCGGAAGATACTTATCAATCCAACCTGAGCGATCAGCAGAGAGCGCAGGAGGTGGATGAGATCATCAATTCTATCGGCACCGTTTCTGCTGAGAGCGGCGCTCTGATCCAAGCGGCAAGAGAAGCCTATGATGCTTTGAACGATAACCAAAAGGGTTATGTAACCAAGCTTTCTGCCCTTGAGGCTGCCGAGGCCGCTTATGCAAAAATCCTTGCGGATCAGGCTGCTGCCAAAGCGGTAGACGATCGGATCGCAGCTATTGGAGAGGTAACCGAAGAAAGCGAGGCTGATATCGAAGCCGCAAGAGGGGCTTATAATGCTCTTACCGATGCCCAAAAGGCCTATGTAACCAAGCTTTCTGCCCTTGAGGCTGCCGAGGCAGCCTATGCAGCAATCCTTGCCGATCAGGCAGCCGCAAAGGCCGTTGACGATCTGATCGCAGCAATCGGGGAAGTAACCGAGGAGAGCAGCGAGAAGATCAATGCCGCAAGAGGGGCTTATGCCGCTCTCACCGATGCCCAAAAGGCTTATGTAACCAAGCTTTCCGCTCTGGAAGAGGCTGAAGCTGTTTATAATGCCATTCTTGAGCAGAAAAACGGCGTTAAAAAGGTTTATTTTGCCGCCCCTGCCATCTTTGCCAATGCTGGTGTTGAGGTGGATCTGTCGGAATATTCGGTGATGTTTGATGCTTATCATATGACCGATGCCGCCAAGATCGAGTGGTCCTCCGAGGCCCTTTCCATCGCGAATAATAAGATTGATCCCGAGAAGGGTGTTTATCAACTAACTGCCAAGAGCAAGGATGCAGAAAAAACAGTTTATCTCGTTGTAAAAGAACCTGCCGAAAAAGAGTATGTTCTCTATGAAAAGGATTTTGCCGATGTGGAATCCTTTGCCCAGCTGCAGGAGGAGGGCTACTTTGTGGCCCAAATCAATGATGGCCAATCCGTATCGGTTGCCGATGGCAAACTGATTCTGGATGGCGATGCCCTCAATGAGCAGATGCGCGTGCTGCTGCCTTGGTGGCTTGCCGATTTCGGCGATTATACCTTTGAGGCCAATGTAAGCTTCAATAATGCCTATAATAATACCCGTTGGTTTGCTCTCGGTTATCGTACCCAAGAGGGCAATGCCGATTATCCCTATCTCCCGTATCAGGTATTCACCACCCGCGCCAATAGTCATACCAATAATTCCGGTGTAGAATTCAGCCGCACCACCGCAACCGGCGCATGGAATAAGGAATTCCCTGCAAAGAATACCTTCAGCATCTATCAGAATGGAGATCATCTCTATAAGGTATCTGCCTATGGTACTCATCAGACCGGCTCTATCGATGGCTCCATTCTCCATGATAATGAGTATCCTGCCGATTATGCAACCGGCGGCATCGGCTTTGTTTCCGGCGGTGCAGAGATCGCAGTATCCGATCTGAAGGTTACCCTCGATCGCAAAGCCATCGAGCGCCTTTATGCCAAGGTCATTACCGATGCGGAGCCTTCTCTCTTTGCAAAGGTAGGGGAGGAGATCGATCTTTCTCAATATAGTGTAATGTATAATAGCGGTTCCACCGTTTGTGCCGAGCATCTTTCATGGGCAAGTGCAGATCTTACCATTACCAATGGAAAGGCAACTGCTACCAAGGCCGGCTTCTATCAGCTGACCGCCGCTGCCAAGAATCCCCCTGTTAATGCAAGCGGCAATCCCGCTCCTATTAACCGTACAATTTATTTGATGGTGGATGCAAAGATGAACAAAGTAGATACCCCCGCCTCCAATGTGATCATGCCTGCCTCGGTGATTACCTATATCGATAGCGCGGCAGAACTCAATGGAATTCTTAACTATGAAACCACTCCCGCAACCGCGATCCTGCGGCTGAATAAGAAGCTGGAAGTCGTAAGCCCCACCGGTGAAAAGATTGCCACCCTCGATGAGGCCCTTCTTGCCCTTGGCAATCGGGTGATGCCCGCTTTCTATGTAACTCATAAAACCACTGTGGATTCCCTTTGCGCCTATGCAAATGAAAATGCATTGACCGATAGCTTTGTTGTGGCTCAAAATGGCGCCCTCATTGAGCGGGCAAGGGAAGGCTATTATTTCTTCCGCGGGGTGCTGGATCTCTCCGGAAAGCAGCTTGAGAATGCATATGAAGCAAGAAAGTTAACTAATGAAGCTAATGCCCGAATTTGCATTCTGCCGAGCAACATGGCTAATAAGGCAAATGTTGAGTATCTCCAGCGCCTTTTGATGACTCCTTGGGTCATCTCCAATGATACCGCAACCGATATGGTAGGTTCCATAACAAGCGGCGCCAATGGGATCATCACCGAAGCCCCCGCTGTTCTGATGCAGGCCTTCAGCCTCTATTTTGAGCAAAATACCCTTACCCGCGCCCCTGCCCTGATCGGTCATCGCGGTTCTCCCTCTTTGGGCCAACCCAATACAGTGGATGGCTCCATGAAAGCCTATGAAGCAGGCGCCACCGCTATCGAGAACGATGTTTATATTACCAAAGACGGCGTTTTGGTCGTGATGCACGATTCCACCATCGATGCCACAACCAACGGCAGCGGCAAGGTAGAGAATATGACCTATGCCCAGCTGCAGCAGTATCATGTAGATGCTAATGCCAATGCAGATCCCCAGCCCATTCCCACTCTGGAGGAGTATTTCGAGGCCTTCAAGGGTCTGGATGTGCAACTGATTGTGGAGATCAAGTCCTATAAAACCGAGATCTGCCAGGCTATTGTGGATCTTATTAAGGAATATGATATTGCCGATCAGGTCAATGTCATCTCCTTTACCGGCGCTCAGCTGCAGGAAATGAAGAAACTGATGCCCGAGCTTTCCGTAGGTGTTTTGACCAGCTCGGTTGTAGTCTCCGAAAATGCACCCGAAGAATCTCTCTATCAGATCCTTCGCTATACCCAGCTTTATGATTCCACTTTTAATCCCAACTATACCAAAGGGCCCATGCATCAAAAAGTGCTTACTGCTGCTCATATGCGCGGTATCGGAATTCATCTTTGGAATGTGAACAGTAAAGCGGATCAGAATTTCTATTTTGTTCGCGGTGGCGATTCCATCACTACCGATTATGTGCAGTATTTCGCCGATACCGTTAAGAGCTTCTCTGCTGATCAAAAGGTTTACCGCATGGGATCCGAAGGGGTTGCAATCAGCCTTTCCGCCAAGACTTATGATCGAAGTGAGGCTGCTCTTACCGGCGCAACGATGAAAGTCATCGAAGGCGATAATGTCTTTACCTATGAAAATGGCAAAATTACCGCCTCTGCCGATGGGGAAGCAACCGTCATCTTCTCCTTGCCCTGCAAGACCTCCGATGGTCGCGATTATGCGGTAACCACCGAGCCTATCAAGCTGATTGCCGAAAATACCGCCGCAGGTAAGATCAATGCCGATGAAGTGGTCGATACTGCCGATGCGGTTTGCCTGATGCGTTATTTACTGGGCGAAACCGATGCTGTTGCAGTGGAAAATTGCGATGTGAATGGCGATGGCGAGATCTCGTTGGCCGATGTTGTTCGCCTCCTTCGCCGTTGTGCACAAAATTAAATAATTTCTTTGAATTAAAAAAACGCCATGCTGCTGCATGGCGTTTTTTTATGTTATAGATTCAGGAGTTCCTCAAAGGTTTCTAAAATATGCTCGGCATCTTTCAGTTCCTCGCGGTTTCCATAGCCGAAAAGAACCCCTGCAGCCGCAATCCCGTTGGCATGGGCGCCCTCAATATCATAAAGCCGATCACCCACCATTAAAGCCCCTTCTTTTGGAATATTTCCTTCTTCCATCACATAAGCGATCACATCTTCCTTCTTGGTGCGGGTTTCTTCCATGGTAGAGCCGCCGATAAAGGTGAAATATTGATCCAGCTTAAAATGGGCAAGAATTTGCTTGACAAAGATCTCCGGCTTGCTGGAGGCAAGATAAAGCTTGGCGCCTTGTTCTTTAAGGGCCGCCAAGGTCTCCGCCACCCCATCGTATACCTTGTTTTCAAAAAGACCCTTGGTAGAGAAATATTCCCGATAAAGGGTAAGCATGGTTTGGGATTCCTCGCGGCTAACTCCAAACTGCGAGCAAAACATATCAAGAAGGGGCGGCCCGATAAAGCAATAAAGCTTCTCCCGCGCCACCTTCTCAAGGCCAAATTTTTCCATGGCATAAAGAATAGAATTGGTGATCCCCAGAGCGGGATCGGTGAGGGTGCCGTCTAAATCAAATAAAAAATGCTTATAAGTCATCATCCTTCTCCTTTACCTTTTTATTTTATCGTAAATTCTTGGAAAATGCAATAATAATGCAAAGGAATTCGGCGGATACTGAAAGGGGAGGATAAAAGAATGAATTTTACCAATAATTTCAATGATAATTTCAATCAGATTAAAGAAGCCTTTAAAGGTGATGATACCTTAAAGATCAAAAGAATTAAAAATCCCTATCATCCAAAGGTTCCGATTGTGGCGCTGATGAGCGGCGCTATGGTCAGCAATGATATTGCCAATCGGGATGTGGTGGCGCCCTTGGAGCAAAACCAATATCCCCCAACAATCGAAGGCGCTATGATGGGCGGAATTCATTGCCATAATTTAGAGATCTCTCCGGATCTTGATAAGGCCCTGATCCAGATCGGATCGGGGGATTGCGTGGTGCTGGTCGGCCATGAGCCAAGGTGCATTATAATCGATACAAAAGGAATGGCCCAAAGAGCCAATTCCATTCCCGAAACAGAAGTTTCCCTGCTCGGCCCTCAAGATGGCTTTAATGAAAATATTATGGCCAATCTTGGGCTTCTTAAAAAGCGCATCGCCTCCCATCGCCTTAAATGCGAATTTATGATGCTTGGCCGCCGCAGCCATAATAAATTGGTGGTCTGCTATCTTCAAGGGGTGGTGCGCCCCGAATTGGTAACCAAATTAAAGGCGCGCCTTGAAAAGATCGATATCGATAGCATATTAGACGGCAATGTTTTGGCGGAGCTGATCCGCGATCATCCCCATGCCCTTTTTAAAACAGTAGGGAAGACCGCCCGCCCCGATATTCTGGCAGCCAAGCTTTTAGAGGGGCGGATCGGCATTATTTTAGATGGCTCTCCCATCGCCCTCACCCTTCCTTATATTTTTGCCGAAGGCTTTCAAAGCCCCGATGATTATTACCAAAGCTATCTATATGGAAATGTGGGGCGCATTTTGCGCTATTGCGGCTTTCTGATCGCTGTTTTTTTGCCCGGCTTTTATCTTGGCGTTGTCAATTTTAATCCGGGTGTGCTCCCTGCCCACTGGTTTTATACAGTGCTTTCCTCTTCGGCCGGAGTGCCGATTCGGCCGGTCAGCGAGATGCTCCTTCTGTTTTTCGCCTTTGAAATCTTAAGGGAAACCGGAAGCCGAATGCCCCAAGGCTTGGGGCTTGCCCTCAATGTGGTGGGCGCGGTTATTTTGGGCGATGCGGCAGTTAATAGCAATATTGTCTCCACTCCCATGGTGATCATCGTTGCTTTTTCCGGCCTCACCGGCCTGATGATCAAAGATCTCAAGGGCCCGATCTTTTATTCTCGGCTGATCAGCATTCTGGCCTCTGCCTTTTTTGGCCTTGCAGGGCTCTTTTTGGCGGCGGTTTGCCTTCTTTTGCATCTTGCGTCCCTCTCTTCTTTGGGAGTGCCCTTTTTATATACCCTTGATGCCAAAAGAGGCGATCAGGATACCCTGATCCGAATGCCCTATTGGAAAATGATTTATCGCCAAAGGCGGTTTGCTTTGAATCAAAGGAGGCAAAAACGATGAGAATTCAAACGAAAGTGATTGCAATTTCGCTGCTTATTCTGGCCCTTTTCTCCTCTTCCAAAATTCCGCGCCGCAATCTGCGCTCCACTGCGCAGGTGGCAGGAATTGCGCTCGATCAAGGGGAGGATGGCCTGATCGCCACCTTCGAAATATATGAGGCAAAAGCCGATGAAACCATAGGCACCAAGCGAAAAACCGCAGTTGGAAGAGGAAAGAGTCTGGATGAGTGTATAGGGAATATACTTTACACCGAAGGGGATGAACTTTTTATCAATGATGCCTCTGTTTTGGTGATCGGCAGCGAAAATTCAGAAGCTATTTTGGAAGAGGCATTAAAATATTATCGAAAAGGCGCCCATAATCATATGGATCTGCCTGTGTTCTTTTCAAAGGGGCGGGCAGGCGCCCTCTTTGAAGGGGAAGGCGAGGTGATCTCCATGGCTCTTGCCGCAAGCGCGGAGCAGCTTGATAAAACGCAGACAATAAAGGATTTATTAAATGACGCAGGGGAGCGTGTTTACGTTGAAGGGCATGGTGGCTATGAAATTCAAAAATAATGCTCTGCTTCTGATGGGAGAGACCGCCGCCTTTGGTTGGTTTATCTTAAGAGGGATTTCCTTTGTTGCGATTTTGCCCCTCCCTTTTTTGGGTTGGCTTTATTATAAGGGTATGAAAAGGCTTTCTGTTGCTCCCATCGCGCTGAATGGTATCACCCTTCTTTTTTCTCTTTTTATCGGGAGCGAGCTCTTAAGCCAAGGCCTTTTTCAGGGGGAAGGGAGGGCTGCCCTTTTGCTGCTGATTCCCGCAGTTGGGCTATTGGCGGAAGGGATCTGCAAAAAGGAATTGCTTCGCATTTCCCGCTGGTGGGCAATCGCTTTTGCCGCTATTTTCTTATTGATGATGCTTGGCGGCCTGCCGGAAATAAGATTGCAAAGCAGCCTTCCGCCCATTGGCCATTGGTGGGAGATCCTTCTCTTTTATCTTTTGGCTTTTTTAGAGCCTTTTTCTTTGGGCCGCTCCTATGATAGCGCTCCCATCAGCCTCTCTCTTTTTTTGATTCCTTTTGGCATCGTTGCGTGGCTGACCCTTGGCACCGGCGCTTTTTCTGCCGCAGAATATCCTTATCTTTCGGTTTGGTCGGGGGTGGCATTTCTTTCTGTTCGCCATATAGAGGGGATCATTTTGGGATTTTTTTATGGTGCAATAGCATTAAGATGCGCAGAATTTTTTGTAAATTTCCGCCAAAATCGTTGCATTGGGAAAGAAAATATGGTAAAATGACTCTATTGAAAATAGATTCAGGAGGATTTTTCCATGATAAAGGTTACAGTATGGAATGAATATTTTCATGATGATCCCGAAAATGAAAAGCATAGTGAGCGGGCGATTGCAACCCATCCCAACGGTCTGCATGAAACTGTTGCAGAAATTGTGCGCGAGCTGGGGGATGAAGTAGAGGTTCGCACTGCAGTGCAAAAGGATCCGGAGCATGGTCTTTCTCAAGAGGTGCTCGATAATACCGATGTATTGATCTGGTGGGGGCATATGGCCCATCAGTTGGTGGAGGATGAAATCGTAGAGCGTGTTCATAAAAGAATTCTGGAGGGAATGGGGCTGATCGCTCTCCATTCTGCCCATTATTCCAAGATCTTCAAAAAAATCAATGGCACCACCTGCTCCCTGAAATGGAGAGACAGTACCTATGAGCGGATCTTTACCACCTGCCCCACTCATCCTATTGCAGCAGGTATTCCCCTGAATTTCGAGATTGGGGTAGAGGAGTGCTATGGTGAATTTTTCGATATTGCCAAGCCCGATGATGTAATCTTTGAGGGTTGGTTTGATGTTGGCGAAGTCTTCCGCAGCGGCTGCACCTGGCAGCGGGGCTGGGGTAAGATCTTCTATTTCCAACCCGGCCATGAAACCAATACCGCCTATTGGAATCCTTATGTGCGCCGCATCATTCAGAATGCGGTGAAATGGTGCTATAATCCTGCTGTTCGCCCCTATATGGATGCGCCGCAGATCAAGACTACTCTTGAAGAGAAGCGTCTCAACGGAGCTGATGGCCCCTATACCCGGCATCATAACTAAAAAATTTGCCTCTCCGCTTCGTGCGGAGGGGCTTCTTCTTTGTGTCGCTTAACATATTGTTTATAGAAAAATACTTGATTATTAAATTTTTATCTTGTATAATAAGTTGATATATTATTGTTATTTAGGAGTTTAGCGCATGTCTGAAAACAAAATTTTTGAAAATGCAGGAAATACCTTGCAGCAGCATCCTTTGATTGCTTCGCGAGGGATCATAGCATTTCCCGATAATACAATTTCATTCGATGTGGTGCGGGATTTTTCTATCCGCGCTGTGGAGATTGCTGCCAAAAGAGATGGTCTTTTGGTGATCGCCTCTCAAAAGGATTATACCATTGAGGATCCTGCCCCGCAGGATATTGCCGCCATGGGCACCATTGTGAAGATCGGGCAGGTCATTAAGATGAACGAAAGCGTGGTTCGCGTGGTGGGCCGCGGAGTTGCTCGCTGCGATATATTGAAGGTGGAGCGGAAGCATCAAATTTTAGTTGGTGTTGTTTTCCCCATCGAAGAGATCGAAGCCCCTGCGGAAAGCGCCGAGCGGGAAGCCCTTTTGCGCTCCCTGAAAGATGCCTATGGCCGCTATATGACCATGGTTCCTAAAATGGACGATGAAAAGGTTCCCAATATCTTTGCTCTTCGGGATCTTGGCCGCTGCGCCGATGCCATGGCTGCCCATGGCTTCTTTGAGCCCGATGCCAAGCAGGAGCTTTTGGAGCAGCTTGATCCGGTGAAGCGCTGCGAGATGCTTTTGAAGATGATCTCCAAGGAAAATGAAGTGCTGAAGATGGAGCAAGAGATCCATGCCAGAGTGCGGGAATCCATCGAAGCCAACCAAAGGGATTATTATCTTCATGAGCAGATGCGGGTGATCCAGGATGAGCTCGGCGAAGGGGAAGGCGATGATATCGACCATTATTATGAGCGAATCGCAGGGCTCAAAACCACCGATGAGATTAAAGAAAAGCTTTCCAAAGAAGTGGATCGCGTTGCCAAGATGCCGCCCCTTTCCCATGAAGGCGCGGTGATCCGCAATTATTTGGATCTGGTGCTTGAGGTTCCCTTCGGGATCTATACCGAAGAAAACCTTGATATTGCCGCCGCCCGTAAGGTGCTGGAAAAAGATCATTATGGTATGGATGAAGTGAAAACCCGCGTTTTGGAATTTCTGGCGGTGCGTTCTCTCCATGCTGTTGGCGGGCAGATCCTTTGCCTTGTTGGCCCTCCGGGCGTTGGTAAAACCTCTATTGCGAGAAGCATCGCAGAGGCTACCAATCGCAAGTTGGCAAGGGTAAGCCTTGGCGGTGTTCATGATGAGGCGGAGATCCGCGGCCATCGGAAAACCTATATCGGCGCCATGCCCGGCCGAATTGCCGATGCGGTAATTAAGGCGGGAAGCGCCAATCCCTTGATCCTTTTGGATGAAGTGGATAAAATGTGCTCCGATCTGCGGGGCGATCCTGCTTCCGCTCTTCTGGAAGTGCTGGATAGCGAGCAAAATTGCAATTATGTGGATCATTATATCGAAGTGCCGATGGATCTTTCCCAAGCCTTCTTTATTATGACAGCCAATTCCCTCGATACCATTCCTCGCCCCCTGCTGGATCGCATGGAGGTGATCGAGCTTTCCTCTTATCTCGATGAGGAAAAATTCCATATCGCCAAGCGTTATCTGATCCCCAAGCAGCGGAAGATCCATGGCCTGAAGGGGAACCAGATCAAGATCAGCGATGCTGCATTGCGCGCGCTGATCGATGGCTATACAAGAGAATCCGGTGTCCGCGAGCTGGAGCGGGTAATCGGCAAGATCATGCGAAAGGCCGCTCTTTGCATTGTGGAAGAAGGAAAAGGGGGCCTGAGCGTTGGCGAGAAGCATCTTGAAGGGCTTCTCGGCGCCCGTAAATTTAAAGAAGAAACCCTTTATGGTGCTGATTGCAGCGGCATTGTGAACGGCCTTGCATGGACTGCTGTCGGCGGCGAAATGCTCACTGTTGAGGTTTCTGTTTTGGAAGGAAGCGGCAAACTGGAGCTGACAGGAAGCCTCGGCGATGTAATGAAAGAAAGCGCTCGCACCGCCCTCTCTTATTTAAGAAGCGTTTCCGATCGATTAGGTGTCAGCTATGATTTCTATAAAACCATGGATCTTCATATCCATTTCCCCGAAGGGGCAGTGCCGAAAGATGGCCCCAGCGCGGGGATTACTATCGCCACTGCTGTGGCTTCCGCCCTCACCGGTATTCCCGCTGATAATAAAACAGCGATGACCGGCGAGATCACCCTGACCGGTCGGGTGCTGCCTATCGGCGGCCTTCGGGAAAAAACCATGGCAGCCTATAAGCATGGTATTAAAACCGTTTATATCCCGAAGGAAAATGAAGCGGATCTTGAAAAGGTGGATCCCGCTGTGCGCAAGGGAATCACCTTTATCCCCGTTGCCCATGCCGATGAGGTATTGAAGGGGGTATTGGGGATCAGCGATAGCAAAAAGAAGAAAACATTTGTCTGCCCCCCGCGCGGCGCAGGCAAGAAGGATGCAGGTAACGAAGCATGGGTTTAAATCTCCATCAAGTTCAATTAAAGATTTCCGCAGTGCGCCCCAATCAGTTTCAGGCAGGTTTGCCGGAGGTGATCTTTTGCGGGCGCTCCAATGTGGGCAAAAGTTCGATGATTAATTGCCTCTTGGCAAGAAAATCATTGGCGCGCACCTCTGAAAAGCCGGGAAAGACCGCCACCATCAATTATTATGAGCTGGATAAAAAGCTTTATTTGGTGGATCTGCCGGGCTATGGCTATGCCAAGGTTTCCTATGCGGAAAAAGAAAAGTGGGCGCGTTTTATCGAAGCCTATTTCAATCATGAAAGCAATAAAAAATTGGCTCTTTCTTTGGTGGATCTGCGCCATGAGCCTACCAAAGCGGATCTTGAAATGGCTGATTATCTCGATGAAGTGGGGATTCCCTATTGGGTGGTGGCCACTAAAGCAGATAAACTTTCCAAAACCGCCGCGGCAGAAAATCTGGAGCGGTTGAAGGAGATCTATAGCCAAAATCATCCCGCGCATATTTTGGCCTTTTCTTCCAAAACCCGTTTGGGAAGAGAGGAATTGATTGCTGCCATGGAGCAGGCGGCGGAAGGAGAAGAAGATGCTTGAGTTTTTAAAAGAATATCAGGAATATCTTTATTTGATCGTTGCCATTGTTGTATCGCTGACCTTGCATGAATTTTCTCATGCATTGGTCGCATCCAGGCTTGGGGATCCCACTCCTAAAGCCACCGGCCGCCTTTCCCTGAATCCTTTGCACCATATCGATATTTTCGGGTTTATCGTGATGATCTTGGTTCGCTTTGGTTGGGCAAAGCCGGTCGAGGTGAACCCTATGTATTTTAAAAATCCGCGAAAAGGAATGATGTTTACCGCCCTTGCAGGCCCGATCATGAACCTGTTTTTATGCGTGGTCAGTTCCTTGCTGATGTTTTTCAGCTTTGTTTTTTCTTGGCCGCCCTTTCTTTATCAATTCTTTGTTTATATGGTCTTTTTGAATGTGGGCTTGGCTGTCTTTAATCTGATCCCGATCCACCCCTTGGATGGCTCGCGGGTGGTCAGCTATTTCTTCCCCGGCTATGCAAGCTTCATGATGCGATATGGAAATTATCTGCAGCTTGCCTTTATTGCCCTTTTGGTTTTGCCCGGCTTTTTGCCGATTCCCGATCTGATCGGGTCGCTGATCTCCGGTGTGCAGAGTGTAACCGCCGGTAGCCTGATGCGCCTTTGGATGCGTATTTTTGGCTTTTTGATCTGATTTTTCTGTTGAAGGAGAAAATATGGAACCGTTAAAATTTTCATTAGAGGTCTTCGATGGCCCCTTGGAGCTGCTTTTGCATCTCATCTCAAAAAATAAGGTATCCATCTATGATATTCCCATCTCTTTGATTTTGGAGCAATATATGGATTATATTGAAGATCTCAAAAAGATGGATCTTGAGGTTTCCAGCGCGTTCATCGAGATGGCGGCGCAGTTGATGCTGATCAAATCCCGCATGCTTCTTCCCAAAGCGGAAGAGGATGAAGAGGATCCTCGCATGAGCCTTGCAGAAGCCTTGGCGGAATATAAGCGCTATAAGGCTATGCTCGAAACCTTCCGCAATAAAAATAAGGCGGCAGGCATTACCTATGTTCGCCGCACCGAGCATCTTGATTTTGATAAAAAGCATAAGCTCAGCTATGAAACCGAGGTGCTCACCCGCGCCTATCGCAATGTGCTCCAAAAGAATAATCGGGCCCTGCCCCCGCCGCTGAAAAGTTTTCGGGGCATTATCGGCCATCCCATCGCCAGTGTACCTGCGCGGATCTTTGGGGTGCTGCGCCTTTTGAAGCGCAAGATCAGTTGCAGCTTTAAAAGCCTTTTCGGCGGCGCAAAAACCCGCTCGGAAATTGTGGCCACCTTTTTGGCGGTGCTGGAGCTTTCCAAATCCAAGCATGTGGAGATGGAAGAGCGGGGCGATGATCTTTACCTGACCTTCAAGAAAAAGGAGAAGTAAGAAATGGAACTTAATTATATGAGTGGCGCAGTGGAATCCATTCTCTTTGCCAGCGGGGAACCGATCGAGCGCAAAAAAATTGCAGAAGTGCTGGAGATTGATCCCGAGCGCGTGGATCAAATTATCGATGAATTGAAAGAAAGCTATCGCAATGAAAATCGCGGCTTTGAAATCTTAAAATTGGAGCAAACCTATCAAATGTGCTCCTCGCCCTATTATGGGGAGATCACCAAAAAGGCCTTGGATCATCGGCGGAATACGCCTCTTTCCAATGCCGCTTTGGAGATCCTTTCGATTGTGGCCTATAATCAGCCTGTTACCAAAGCCTATGTGGAGCAGATCCGCGGTGTGGATTGCTTCTATGGGATTAACGCTTTGGTGGAAAAGGGCCTGATTGAAGAAAAGGGCCGCCTCGATGCCCCCGGCCGCCCTTGGCTTTATGGCACAACTGCCGATTTTCTTCGTTGCTTTGGTCTGAAATCTCTGGAAGAGCTTCCCGATCTCCCGCGGCTGGAAATGCCCGGCGATGAGGTAGAAGGGCAGCAAACCTTTGATGATGTCCTTCAAGGGGGCGAAGGCTCTGCCGAGCAGGGCGATGGCGATGCATTTGAGGCGAGCGAGCAGGCATGAAGATCGCAATCATCATTGCAGCCGCTTTGCTTTTGATATTGCTTTTGCCGATTGCGGCAAGAATCTCCTATGATGGTGCTTTTTCCATCAAGATCGGCCTTTTGGCCCCTTTTTGGAAGATCTATCCGCTAAAGCCCAAAAAAGAGAAGAGCAAGAAAAAGAGGGGCCCCAAAAAGAATAAAAAAGCGCAAAAGCAGGCAGACCAAGAAAAGAAGACCAAGCTGAAATTGGATCGGGCGCTGATCTTCGGCCTGTTGAAAAAGTTCCCCGGTTATTTCAAGCGCCTTCTGGTGATCCGAGAGATCTATCTGGATGCGGTGATCGGGAATGAAGATCCCGCCGACCTTGCCCTTGCTTATGGCGCGGTTCAGGCAGGGCTCTCTTCTGCTTCTGCAGTGCTCCATGCCCTGTATCCTGTGGAAAAATGGAAGGTTCGCGTGGAAGCGGATTTTGAGAAAGCGGAAAATGAGATCGAAGGAAGAATTGCGATGCATACTAATCTTTTGCGTATCCTTGCGGTCTTGATTTCTTTTGGAATTTATGTTATACTAAACGATAGTAATGAGAAGGAGCAGTAAAAAATGGAAAATAGCAAAGTGGAATCTGTATTGAATGGCGCTTTGAACGGTCTTAAAAATCTTGTCGATGTGGATACTGTGATCGGGGAGCCGGTTAAGGTCAGCGAAGAGATTACTCTTATTCCCATTTCTAAAGTTTCCTGCGGTTTTGTAAGCGGCGGAAGCGGCTTTGGTAAAGAGGCCCAGAAGGAGCATTTCGGCGGCGGCGCAGGCGGCGCTATGAAGGTAACTCCTGTTTGCTTCTTGGTCATTCGGGGCGATAATATTCGGATGCTGCCTGTGGCCGAGAGCAGTAGCAGCGTGGATCATATTGTGGATGCCGTTCCTGAGCTTTTGGATAAAATTTCAGGCTTCATTAAAAGCAAAAAAGCAGAAAAGGAAGAATAATCTTTTATCACCTGCCCGTATAATGGGGCAGGTGATTTTTTTATGAAGCAGATAATCTCTTTTTTATTGATTTTTTCAATCTTCTTTTTCTCCTGCCCCGTTGCCCTTGCCTCCGGTGGCGCCTTTTTGATGATGGATGGCCGCACAGGCGAGGTTTTGGAGCAGGAGAGCGGCGATCTGCCCCTTCCCATGGCCAGCACAACGAAGGTGATGACCGCTTTGGTGGCCTTGGAGCAGGTGGGGCTTTCGGAGCAGGTGGAAATTCCGCCGGAAGCATCAGGAATCGAGGGCAGTTCCCTTTATATGAAGGCGGGGGAGCGCTATTCGGTGGAAGAGCTTCTTTATGGGCTGCTGCTCCGCTCTGCCAATGATTGCGCAGAAGCGCTTGCTTGGTATGCGGGCGGGAAGAATCGTGCTCATTTTATTGCCCTTATGAATCAAAAGGCCAAAGCCCTTGGCCTTGAAAATACCAAATTTCAAAACCCAAGCGGCCTGTCGGAAGAGGGGCATTATACTACCGCCCATGATCTTGCCCTGATCATGAAGGCAGCCATGGAGCAACCAACCTTTGCCGCCGTTTCTGCTTCCAAAAGCGCCGATATTAAGGGGCAAAGGGTGGTAAACCATAATAAACTACTTTCCCTTTATGAGCATTGTATCGGCGGGAAAACGGGGTATACAATGGCGGCAGGGCGTTGCTTGGTTTCTGTGGCCAAGGATCGAGGGGTTTTGCTGATTTGCGTAACCCTCGGCAGAAGAGACGATTGGAATATTCATACCGTTGCCTATGAAAAGTGGTTTGCCCGCCTTAAAAAGGTTCCTTTGGCAGAGGCGGGGGATTGCAGAGTTGAAATTCCCGTTGCAGGCGGGGGAGTGGCGACGGCAGTGAATAGCCATTCTGTTTCCGCTTTTCTTTTTGCCGATGCCAAAAGAGTGGATAAAAAAATCGTTGCGCCTCATTTTCTGTATGGCAATCAGGCAAAGGGGGAAGTGGTCGGCAGCGTGGAATACCGCCTCGGCGGCGCCCTTCTGGGGGAGGCGCCCTTAATTTTGAAGGAGGAAATTTCTGTAAAGATGAAGAAAGAGCTCTTTATCAGCCGATTATTTCGTTTTTTTCGTCAAATATTCTTGAAAAAGAGATAAAAAGAAGGTACAATAAAAGAAATATAAAAAGTAAAGGAAGAATTATGCAGCAAGAATTTGTTCGAATTCAAAAATATATTGCCGATTGCGGCGTTTGCTCCCGCAGAGCGGCAGAGGCGCTGATCGAAGAAGGGCGGGTTACCATTAATGGGGAAACTGCTCATTTGGGAGATAAAACCGATGGCAGCGATCTTATTCGGATCGATGGCAAGGTGATCAAGCCCCGCACCAATCAAAAGTCAACGATCATGCTCTATAAGCCCCGCGGGTATATAACAACGATGAAGGATGAGCAAGGCCGCAAGTGCGTGGCGGATCTGATCGCTAAAGAGCGGCTTCGCCTCTATCCTGTCGGCCGCTTGGATAAGGATAGCGAAGGGCTGCTTCTTTTAACCAATGACGGGGATCTTGCCAATAAGCTTACCCACCCTGCAAACCATATCCCCAAAACCTATCGCGTTATCGTAAGCGGCGCCCTTAATCGGGAGCATATTAAGGCATTTGAGAATGGGATTTATATCGAAGAGGATGGCTATACCACTCGCTCTGCCGATCTTGAAATTCTTGAGGTCAAGCCTGATCGCACTGTTTTTTATCTCACTCTTTATGAAGGAAAGAACCGCGAGATTCGAAAGATGTGTGAGGCGCTGGGGCTGGAAGTTCTGCGGCTGAAGAGAGATAAAATTGCCGATCTTTCCATCGGAACCCTGCGCGCAGGGCAATATCGCGCGCTCACTCCGAAGGAAATTCGCTATTTATATGAGCTTTAAGGGTGATTATAATGAAAAAGAAATTATCGCTTTTTGTTTTATTGATTGTTGCTGTTATCTGCATGAGCAGTTGCTCCATTCCCATTATCGGGGATTTTATTCAAAGCGATAGCAGCCTTGGTAAAACCAATAATACTGCCGTAACCATCGCAGATGCCATGAAAGGCTATCTGGAAGGGAAAAATAAAGAGCATTTTGCCCTTTATGGAATGGAGCTTATCCTCAATAGCGATGGTAATGGCACTGTGAAGCTTTATTATACCGGCGCTCTGCCCGAAGAGGCGGAGTATTCCGATGTATATGTGGCGGAGGTGGATTCCAAAACCGGTCATGTGGAGCGGTTCGGCCGCGCCGATTATGCCAAAGATGGGCTCACTCCCTATCGCCTTGTTCGGGAGGGGCGCGCCTTTGATGCTTCCTCCTTGCCTATCGATAGCGGAAAAGCCACCGGTGTGGGGGTGAAAGCTTTCAGCACCGATTCGGATTTCCATTATGATTATGTGCAGATAGAGCTTTCTTCTTCCGGCTCGGTGGAGCAATATGATATTCGCTTTATCTCCATGCTGAATGATGCGGTTTATACCTGCCGTGTGGATGCGGTTAGCGGGAGCCTTTTGAAGAGCGCCAAGGAACCCTTGGAAAAATGATTGAGGAGAGGTAAAAAATGAAAAGAGTTCTGCTCTTAATGATGGCGGCGGTGCTGCTGCTTGCCGGCGGATGCAATTTTAAAGTGGAGAAAACCACCTTTAATGTGGATCGCGATAAGGTGGATTCCATCGAAATTCAGCGGGAATATAAGGAAGGCGAAAAGCTTGTTTATCGAGCTAAAATGGTCAATGATCCTGCGGATCTTGATTACCTTTGCAAAAAGCTTCGTACCCTTCCTGTTCGCCGCGCCTCCAATTTGGAGCCGCATCCTATCGATGGATTTTCCTTGATCATTTTGATTCAGGGCTCCTCGGAGCATCATATGGTGCTCACCGAAAAAATGGTCTATTTCGATCAGATTGCCTATGAATATGAAAGCAAAAAAACCTTCCGCCAAATGATCGATCTCTATGATAATTTCGGCTATGAAGAAGCCGAAACAGAGCCAACCAAATATCCCGAAAAAAAGAAATAAAAATGCTTTATCACCCTGCGGACATGCAGGGTGATTTTTTTGCATATAAATAGGAAAAAAGCCAAAATGAAGGGAGCAAAAATGATGAAAAGATTTAATCGTTATCTGGCGGTGCTTTTGGTTGCCGTAATGCTGATGAGCGGGTGCAAGGCGGAGCAAAAGGCGCCTTTTGAGGAGATGAGGGCTTGCTGGGTGGCAAGCATCGGCAATCTGGATTTTCCCTCTGCCATGGGGCTTTCGGCTAAAGAGATGCAAGAGGAAATGGATGAAATTGTTGATAATTGCAAAGAAATGAACCTCAATACCATCTTTTTTCAGGTGCGCCCCAATGGTGATGCCCTTTATCCTTCAGAATTTTTTCCTTGGAGCGCGTATTTGAGCGGGCAGCAGGGAAGAGCCCCTAATGAAAATTTCGATTGCCTTTCTTATTTTATCGAAGCGGCCCATAAGGCAAAGATGCAGCTTCATGCTTGGATCAATCCTTATCGCATCGGCACCGGTGCCGATGCCAAAGAGCGGCTTTCTTCCGATAATCCTGCAGTTCTTCATCCGGAATATACCATTTCCTGCAAAGCCGGCCTTTATTATGATCCGGGCCTTCCCGAAGTGCGGCGGCTGATCTTGCAGGGAGTGGCGGAATTGGTGCAAAATTATGAGCTTGATGGGATCCATTTTGATGATTATTTTTATCCCTATGATCTTGAAGGCTTTGATGATAGCGCCACCTTTACAGAATATGGCAATGGGCGCTCTTTGGAAGATTTTCGCAGAGCCTCGGTGGATTCCTTGGTGGAGGCGGCCTTTAAGGTGATCAAAACCATGAACCCCTCTGTTTCTTTTGGAATCAGCCCCTTTGGGATTTGGGCCAATAAAGAGGATCATCAGGCAGGGAGCAATACCCATGGCATGAGCTCCTATTCGGAAATCTATTCCGATAGCAAAAAATGGGTGGAAGAAGGTTGGGTGGATTATATCTGCCCCCAGATCTATTGGAGCCGCGTGCACCCCGCAGCCCCCTTTGGTGAGCTCGCGGATTGGTGGGATTCCCTTTGCCAAAAGGAAGAAATTCCCTTGGTGATCGGCCTTGCCGCCTATAAGATCGGCGGGGAAGAAAAGGGCTGGGAATCGGAGCAAGAGATCATCGAGCAGATTGCCTATGGAAAAGGAAAGAAAAGCTATGGCGGCTATTGCCTTTTCCGCTATGGGGTTTTAAAGAGGATAATGAACGAAAAAATGTAAAGAATAAATGTAAAATTATGATTGAACTACTTTTCAATTTTATTTTTATATGTTATAATATCTTAATTAATAGATAATCAAGGAGTTATGTTATTCTATGGAAATGCTGCAGGAGATGCCCCGTAAGGGTGTGATCTATAATTATGGGTATACTTCCCATTTCAAAACCGGCTATCTTTCAGTGGATTTCTTTATGCCGCTGACTAAAGAGAATGCCACCGGAATGTCGCTTTTGGCAGGGGTGTTGAGCCGCGGTTGCCGAAAATTTTCGGGAATGGATCGCATCAGCCGCTATTTGGCTAAAAATTATGGCGCTTCTCTTTCTATAACTGCCGGCAAGGTAGGGGAGATGGAGAGCCTCACTTTTGCATTTTCCTTTTTGGATCGGGCTTATGCCATTGATGGCGAAGATATTCGGGCCGCAATGGTTGCGCTTTTCCGCGCCCTCGTTTTTGATCCTCTTATTGAGGATGGCGCTTTTCGCGCCGATTATGTGGAGCAAGAAAAGAAGAATTTGGCAGATAAGATCACCGGTCTTTTCAATGATAAGCGCATCTGGGCGCTGGAGCGATGCAAAAGCCTCATGTGTGAGGGGGAAGCCTTTGGTATCAGCGAAAGCGGCGATCTTGAAACCCTTGAGGGCTTTGATCCGAAAAATCTTTATGCCTTCTTCCAAAAGCTCACGAAGGAAGCGTGGGTTATGGCAACTTATGTCGGTCAGGAAAAGGATCGGTTTATGGCCAAGCTTTTAGAGGATCTTCCTGCCCGCGAAAATGAAATGCCCGCCACTCAGGTTGTGCCTTTCTCCGGCAAGATCAAGGAGATCGAAGAGCCGATGGACCTAAACCAAAGTAAGCTGACCATTGGCTTCCGCATGGGCGAGGCCGCTCTTGCCGATAGCGCAGCCTGCAGGCTTTTTAATGTGCTTTATGGCGGCAGCGCCACCTCCAAACTTTTCATGAATGTGCGGGAGCGGCTTTCTCTTTGCTATTATTGCTCTTCCCGCCTGCATCGAATGAAAAATGTAATGTTTGTGGCAAGCGGAATTGAAGCCGATAAATATGAGGAAGCAAGAAGCGAGATCGAGCATCAGCTCAAGGCCATCGCGGATGGGGATTTCTCCGATGAAGAGATGGAGAATGCAAGAGCCTATATGATCGATAGCTATCGCTCCCTCCATGATAATCAAAGCGCCTTGGCTTCCTTGATGGTTACCGGTACCCTTCATCAAGAGCTTCATACTCCCGAAGAGGAGATCGAAGCTTTTAAGAAGGTTTCGCGGGAAGCGCTGATCGCAGTGGCAAAAGATGTCCGATTGGATACAGTTTATTTTTTGAAGGGAGTTCATCATGAGGGAGAATAAAATTCTAACCGCTGAGCGGGTTGGGGCAGAATATGAATGCCTGATCCATAAAAGCGGATTGACCATTTATTTCATGAAGATGCCCAATAAAATAAAGAAAGCGGCAATGATCGCCGCCAAATTCGGCTCAATTAATTATTCCTTCACCATGAAGGATGGCCGAGAGGTTTCTGTCCCGAATGGGACTGCTCATTTCCTGGAGCATAAGCTTTTTGAGGGCAAAGAGGGCAATGCCTTTGATTTTTATGCCAAAACAGGCGCCAAGGCCAATGCCTATACCTCGAATGATAAAACTGCCTATTATTTCACCTGCTCCGATCAGTTTGAAGAAAACCTTGAGGTATTGCTCTCCTTTGTGCGCAATCCTTATCTGACCGAAGAAAATGTTGAAAAAGAAAAGGGAATTATTGCGCAAGAGATCAAAATGTATGAGGACGAGCCCGGCTGGCAAGGCTATTTTACCATGGTGCAGGGCCTTTATCAAAAGCATCCGATCCGCCGGGATATCGCCGGCACTGTTGAGGATATCTATTCTCTCACTCCTGCCCTTTTAATGGATTGCTATAACCGCTTTTATCATCCTTCCAATTTGGTTTTGGCGGTGGCAGGGGATATAGATCGCGAAAAGCTTCTGGAGGCGGTAGACCGCCATTTCCCTGCGGGCGAATATCTGCCTGAAATTAAAGAAAAGATCGAGGAGCCGGAAGCGGCCGGCGCGCAATATATCGAAAAGAAGATGCTGGTTTCAAGGCCCATCTTCCATCTCGGCTTTAAAGATCCCAAAACCGATATTTCGGGTTTTGCCCTTTCCAAAAAGGAAGCGGAAGTGGAAATCCTTCTGGAGTATCTTTTCGGTAAATCTTCTCCGTTCTATAAAGAGCTTTATGAATCGGGGGTTATTAATGGGGAATTTGATTGCTGGTATGATCTTTCCGATTATTTTTCCTTCTGCGTGATCAATGGTGAAACCGATGAGCCTCAAAAGGTGCGCGAGAGCGCTTTTCGCTATATTGATCAATTTCTGGCCGAAGGGGTTGATGAAGAGCGGTTTTTAGAGATCCGCAATGGCCTTTATGGCTCGATTGTGATGGAAATGGACCATGCCTATCCCATGGTGAACCGCATTGTGGGCAATTTCATGAATGGCTCCGAGGCAATGGAGTTGATCGAAGCGCTGATGGCCATTAAGAGCGAGGATCTTTTGGCAAGAGCCAAAGAGCTTTTTGCGCCTGATCGCGCTTGTATGTCGGTTATTCTGCCTATCGAGGGCAAATAAAGGAGATAAAAATGAATTATAATACAGTTTCATTTCCGGGGCTCGGGATCGGTGAATTCACCATCGATCCCGTGGCGATCCCCATCGGTAAGAATATCACCATTGAATGGTATGCAATTATCATTTGCGTTGGCATCTTGGCGGCATTTTTTGTTTGCGAGCGCCTTGCTCCGCGCTTTGAGCTTACAGCGGATCATCTTCTGGATGCCATTTTAGTGGGGCTTCCCGCAGGCTTTGTCGGCGCCCGTTTGTGGTACATATTGGGGGATCTTAAAAATTTCCATTCCTTTATGGATGTGATCGCCGTTTGGGAAGGCGGCCTTGCTATTTATGGCGGAATCTTCGGTGCCTGCATTGCGGCAATCTTTTTCTGCCGCGCCAAAAAGGTTTCCCTCTTGAATATGCTGGATATTGTATCTATCGGGTTCATGATCGGTCAGATCATCGGCCGCTGGGGGAATTTTGCCAATGTTGAGGTATTCGGTGTGCAGACCGATCTGCCTTGGCGCATGGGTGTCGGCGTGGATTGCATTGCCGAATATGTGCATCCCCTCTTCCTCTATGAATCCCTTTGGAATCTTTTGGGGCTGCTCCTCATCTTGGGCTATATGGATTTCCGCAAATATCGCGGCGAGATCTTTTTGCTTTATACCGCATGGTATGGCATCGGCCGCGCATGGATGGAGCCTATGCGTGATGCGGCCTATAATTTGAAAATCTTCGGCCTTCGGGTGAATATGGTCCTTGCCATTGTGATGGCGGTGCTGGCGCTTGCGGCATTTATTACCCTTCATCTTAAAAAACCGGCCCGCTTTGCCCTTCCAAAAAGAAAAGAGAAGGCAAAGCAGGAGGAAAAATATCAGCCGCAATTTGATTATGCAAAAGAAGAGGATGAAGAATCCTTGGAAGAAAATCAAGAAGGAGAGAAAAAAGAAAATGGCGAAGATCATTGATGGAAAGGCGATTGCCGCTAAAGTCCGCGAAGGAATTAAAGCAGAAACCGAAAGTTTAATTCAAAAAGGCGTTCAACCGGGCCTTGCAGTTATTATTGTGGGGGAGGATAGCGCCTCTCAGGTATATGTGCGCAATAAAATTAAGGGCTGCGCGGAAGTCGGCTTCTATTCTGAAAATTATGCCCTTCCCGCAGAAACCACCGAAGAGGAATTGCTTGGTTTGATTGAAAAACTCAACCAAGATCCCAAAATTCATGGTATTTTGGTGCAGCTTCCTCTGCCGAAGCATCTGGATGAAAATAAGGTGATTTTAGCCATCGATCCTCAAAAAGATGTGGATGCTTTCCATACCGAGAATGTGGGCAAGATCATGCTTGGAAGCTATGATTTTCTTCCCTGTACCCCCGCGGGTGTTATGAAGCTTTTGGAGTATAGCGGAATCGAGGTAGCAGGGAAGGATTGCGTTGTGATCGGCCGAAGCAATATCGTTGGTAAACCGCAGGCCATGCTGCTGATGCAGGCAAACGGCACCGTGCAGATCTGCCATTCCCGCACCAAAAATCTTGCCGAAAAAACCGCTGCTGCCGATATTTTGGTGGTGGCTATCGGTAAGGCAAAATTTGTAACCGGCGATATGATCAAAGAAGGCGCTGTGGTAATCGATGTGGGCATGGATCGGGATGAAAACGGAAAGCTTTGCGGGGATGTGGATTTTGATTCCTGCTTTGAAAAGGCCTCTTATATTACCCCTGTTCCCGGCGGTGTCGGGCCCATGACCATTACCATGCTGCTGCAAAATACCTTGAATGCCGCAAAAACCAAATTGAAGGAGCAATAATTTATGGCAGAATTTCTTGAAAATATGCCGATGATCCTGCCTGCAGTTTTGATGGGTGCAGTGATTCCTTTGGCTGTGATTTTGTATTTGGCTATTAGCCCCGCGCGCAAAAAGATATATTTCCCGATGATATTTTTTGGATTTGCCGCCTTTTTCGCCGCCCTTGTTTTGGTTGGTGTGGCCCTCCTGATCTTGGCGCAAAGCTTGCTTGCCTCCATCAGCGTTTCTGCTTCCGATGGCGATCAGGTTGTGATGGTCGGCGGGTGCATTGTTTTGCTTGCCTTTTATCTATTTACCGAGCTTTTGCGATTTTTCAGCTATAAAACAGGGCTGAAAAAAGAAGAAAAAAACCGCTTTGGCGGCCTGCTTTTCGGCGCAGGCTTTCTATTGGCGCAGGATCTTTTGATCTTCGGAATTGCCGCAACCGGTGAGCTTTCTCTTTCTCAGGCTTTGGGCTTTGGGGTGCTGATGCTGATCTGCGGAGTTATCTATCTTTTGATCAGCGAAATCGGCTACCGCACTGCAGAAGAGGGGCATCCCTTTGTCGGCGGCGCGATCGCAAGCGTTTATTTCATTCTTTTGGCGGTGATGCTGGTTTTTGCCAGCGTTGTGGTAACCTATATTTTCGTGGGGTTGGCGTTGGCCTTCTCTTTGCTGATGGGCTATCTTTTGCTGCCCCAAAAGAAGAGGGGGGAGGAAGCCTGATGGGTAATGTTTTAGTTTGCTATCTTATCACCATTCTGGTGATCTTCGGCGGTTGCCTTGGCTCTTTTGCCTTCCTTGGAAAGGCGCTGAAATCCGCAGTAAAAGGGGGCGCCTTCTTCGGCGGGATGCTTCTTTCTGTTGGCTATTTTCTCGGAATGCTCTTGCTCTTTCGGGTAACCTTTTCCAACGAAATGTATTATGATACCCCCTTTTTCCGCACCGTTGTCGGTTTTGTCTTTTTGATTTTATTGGCGCTTGTTCGCTTTTTGGTGATCAAAATTCCCTTTTTTAATCGGGATCGAGTGGCATCGGGCCATTCCTTCTCCCTGGGGTTTGGTATGGCTCCCGCCGCCTTCTTGGGGCTTTATTCCTTGATCATGTTTTTTGTTGTGGCATTCAACGGAATGTTTAATGGCCCTTGTATAGAAGAAGCGGAAGGTCTTCTTGGCTTTGCGGATAATACCATGATCAGCATATTTACCCCCGAAGCGGGCCATATCTCCTTTGGCCTTTTATTCGTTGCATTTGCCTTTTTCAGCCTCCTCTTTAGTTGGTTGATCCAAAGAATAACCGATGAGCCTCATCGGGCACTTGTCAGCTTTGGGTGGGGCGCAATAATGATGGCTTTAGAGGCTGTTATGATCCTGCCGGTTCCTTTTATCAAAATGTATGGATTGCCCCACTATGCGTTGCCTGTTATCGGCTTGATCTGCGGGGCGGTTGCTTTTCTTTTAGTGCGGTTTATGCCGATGATTCAAAAAGAAGGCGCCTATATCAAGCAGTTCGAATAAAGGCGGGGAGCTCTCCTGCAAAGGTGATTCCTTCTTTGCCAAGAGAGATCTCCCGAAATGGCACTGCAAAAAGTTCGTTTACAGCAGTATATTGCTCAATATAATGCGTGGCCTCTCCGGCAGAAATATGGTAATCGGCAAAGGTGAGTGTATCGGCGATGATGCGCCCGTTCCCATCTTCCTTTTCTCCAAGATGCCCTCTCATCATAAGGGCTTCTCCTTCCAGGGCCTGAATGAGGATTTTATAAACCTTAAGTTCGGGGCAGGCGGCCATCAGCCGATCGGCATCCTTGAGCGTTCCTTTCAGTAAAAAGGTTCCCTCTCCTTCGCCTTCGAAGGAAATATCCTTTAAAAAATCCAGATCCTTAAGGTTTTCGGCCAGAAGTTTGCTAAAATCCTCGTTGGTATAATGGCCGGCGGTAGGGGAAAGAGGCGCCCGCTCTTTTATGGGCGCAGCCGGATCGCCTCCAAAAGGCTTTCCCAAAATAAGGAGCGCGGCAAAGCCTGCCCCTAAAATTCCAAGGGTGATAAAAAATGCAGTCCATTTGATTTTATAATAGGTCCAGTTTTGTTTCATGAGATAATCCTTTCTTTATGAGGAGGTTGTTAAAAAATGATGAAGAAATTAATAGCAATTCTTTTGGCTCTTTCTATGCTGATGAGCGCTTCTTGCGCAATTGTGCCCCAAAAGGAGCAGCAAGGCGGGGAGCAGGCAAGCAGTGGCGTTGAAGAAGATTCTTCCGCCGAAAAAGAAGCCGAAAAGAAAAAGCAGGAAGAGGAGCAGAAAAAGAAGGAAGAAGAGGAAAGAAAGCAAAAAGAAGAGGAAGCGCGGCAGGAGCGAATCAATGCGATCGAATCCATGCTGGAAGATCCTTATCTTGTTTTGGTCAATCGGGATCATAAGCTTTCTTCTGATTTTGAACCGGAGGATCTTGTAACCTTCGAGGGCGGCTGCCCCATTGATCGCACCTGTGCGGCGCAGCTTGAAAAGTTGATCGATGCCGGAGAGGAAGCAGGCTATAAATATGTTTTGTACTCCGGATACCGCACTTATACAAGGCAATATAATATTTATTATAATAAAGTGAATCGCTATAAAAACCAAGGCTATTCCGAGGAAGAGGCGATCCGCCTTGCCAATCGCTATAATGCCCCTCCGGGCGCCAGCGAGCATCAAACCGGCCTTGCCGCCGATGTTTGCATTCCTTCGATTATCAATAAGTATGGGGAGCTTCATGATGCCTATGGCGAAACCGAAGAATTTGAATGGTTTTCTGCCCATGCCCATGAATATGGCTTTATCATGCGCTACCAAAAGGGGAAGGAAGATATTACCGGCTATGCCTATGAGCCTTGGCATTATCGCTATGTTGGGGTGGCAGTGGCTAAAGAGATTCATCAGCTTGGAATTACCTATGAGGAATATGTTCAAAAGCTTCAAACCGAGCTGGAAACATTGAAAAATGCATAAAAAAGAGCCGCAAAAAATCGCCATGATTTTTTGCAGCTCTTTTTCTTTTTGGATAAATGCCGCCTCTTTTGCAAAAAATAGCCAAAAGAGGTGATATTTATGATCGAGAGCGTTGTTCGCTGCATTCTTTTATATTTGGCGGTGATTTTAGCGGTGCGCATTATGGGGAAGCGGCAGATCGGTGAGCTTCAACCTTCGGAGCTTGTGATCACCATTATGATATCGGAACTTGCGGCCCTTCCTTTGCAGGATATGAATTTTCCCCTTCTTTGGGGGCTTGTGCCTATGTTCTTTTTGGTATCCTTGGAATTGATCATGTCTTTTATTACTCTGAAATCCATTCGTTTGCGCTCCTTTTTTTATGGGCAACCGATCGTTCTGATCCGAGAAGGAAAAATTCAGCGCAAGGAGCTCCTTCGCACCCGCGTTTCTGTGGAAGATATTATGGAAGCGATGCGAGGAAACGGGATCTTAAAGATCGAGGATATCCATACAGCGGTATTGGAAACCAACGGCACTGTATCGGTCATTCCCAAGCCGGAGCTTGCTCCGCCAACAGCGCGGGAATTAAAGGTTAAGGTGGAGCGGTGCGGCGGAGTGCCGCTGATTTTGGTGATGGATGGCTATGTGGTGGAAAAGAATATGAAGCTTAAAGGAATTGATGCAAATCAGTTGGATCGAATATTGGAGGGTTATCAGGTGAAAAGGCAGGAGGTTTTTATGCTAACAATGGATGATCTTGGCGCAACCTATCTTTTGAGGCGAGAAAAGCAATGAAGCGGTTTATTATCAGTTTGAGTTTTATCTTCTTATTTGTTATTTCCGTGATCGCCTTTGATCAATGGTATATGGATCGCTTTGAAAATCGAATCAATCAAGGGCTGGATGCCGTTCTATCCGCCAAAGATGAGCGGGGGCTTCAAGAAAGCATCAAAATGCTGAATGAAGATTTTTATAATTCACGCTCTGTTGTCTCTCAATTCGTTTTCGCCAATCGCTTGGAGGAGATGGAAACCGCTCTTTATAAGTTGAACGCTTATATTGAAATCCAAGACCATGATGAGATTACGGCAACCGCCGAGGAAGTGCGCGCTCGTTTGCATCTATTAGAATAGGGGGGGAACCTCTATCAAAGATTTTGCATAAATTAGGGTGAGCAGATGAAAGCAGAGGGTGGTGGATTCAATGAAAAATTGCGGCGCATTAAAGTTGATCGGTTGCATTTCGGCGGCGATGGCGCTTGGAATTTTGATCCAAATCTTTTTGCCCAATATTCTGATCATTGCCATTTGTTGCATTTTAGTGGTGGTGATGGGGATTGTCATCGCAAAATCGGTTTGAAGGGAGGGGCAGATATGCAGGTGGTTGTTGTGAAGGCTCCCCGCTTCCTGCGGGGGATCTTAAAGCGTGCCTTTAAGATTCGAAATTAGGGAATAAACGGGGGCTCTGCGGCATAAATAGTAATAAAAAACGAAGGAGCCGTGGAGAATATGGACTGTACCCCGCGCCAGACAACGGTGGCAGCGACCGTAACGCTGTATGAAAACTTTTTGGAAGAGAAATGCGAAAGTGATCTCTTAATTCCGGATTATTACCCGGCTGCCGAAAAAATCATCCAATGCAGTGCCGATCCTGTTATCATCAAAAAAGAGGTGGATGGGGATCGGCTGGATATTGAAGGAATCTGCCGTTTTTCCGTAATCTATCAAGGGGAAGAAGAGGGAACCATTAAAGCTCTTCATGAGAATGTTCCCTTTCGGGAAAGTTTGCCAATGAAGGAGCATGGCCAAGCGCCTTGGGTGCAGGTGATTATGCGCACCGGTGCCACTTCCTGCCGCCTTTTAAATCCTCGAAAAATCAGCGTTAAAACGAATGTTTCCCTTGCCCTTAAGGTAAAGGATCAGCATCAAACTCAAACGATTGAGAAGGTGGAGTGCGCAGGGGTAGAGGCTCTTTTCCAAAAGGCTATGGTCTATACTGTTTTGGAGCACCCGATCGATACCACCAAGGTGCAGGGCGAGATTGAAGTACATAATGCGATCTTGGATATCCTAAAAACCGAAGGATCGGTTTGCGTTAAAAGCATCCGGATCCTGCCGGGGAAGGCAATGATCAAAGGGGTATTAAACTTATTTGTTCTCTATACAGCCGAGAATGCACCCGACCGCATCGAGAGCACCTCTACCGCCATACCCTTTTCGCAGGTTCTGGATCTGAAGCAAAACGAAGAGCGGGGCGAAATGGAGGCATCTATCAGTATCCAAACCATTCGCGCCGATTTAGAAAGCGATGAGGGCGGAAAAAATTGCTTGATCTCGATCTCTGCAACCCTTCTGACCGAGGGAGAGGTTTATGAAAATCAGGCCCATTCTTTGCTTGTTGATGCTTATTCCAATCAATATCCGCTGGAGTTTTCCAAAGAAAAGGTTCAACTGGAAGAACTTTGCGAGCGGGCTGAAAATACCGATACCCTTCACCATAAGATCCCTATGGATACGGAAGGGGTTGAATTGATTCAGGTCCTTGGCTGTCCGGTGATCCAAAAGATCAGTGGTAGAGATAAAGCGCTCACAATGGAGGGCACGCTGGATGTTGCTCTGTTTTTCCGCGAGGGGGAGCAGCATCGCAGCACTGAAAAGTCTTTATCCTTTACACTCTCGACCGCTCTTCATCAACTGGATGGCCAGATGCGTTGCGAAATGCGGCCCTATATCTTGGGAATGAGCGGTTCGGTGGGCGCCGATGGCATTGATTTGAAAACCGATATCGGCTATTCGATGATCACTTTTACTCGAAAAAATTACGAAATGATTCGGGAGCTTTCCGTTGATGCAGAGCACCCCTTGGAAACAGAAGAAAAAGCGCCCCTTGTGATATACTATGCAGAAAAAGGGGAGCGGCTTTGGGATATTGCCCGCCGATATGCCACATCGGTTTCCGCATTAAAAGCATTAAATGAGTTGGCCGATGATATTTTGGCAGAGAAAAAGCTTTTGCTGATCTCTCAATCTTAAATAATAAACCGCATGGATCTGCTTCGACAGAAAAATGCGGTTTTTTTATTTATATTATTGAATCTTTTAAATTATAATGTTATAATAAATTATTATTTATAATTGCGGAGGTATACGCTTTTGCGGCAATGGAAGATAAAAAAACAAAATAGCGAAGATGTTGCCGCATTGTGCGAGGCTCTTGGCTGTACCCATTTCTTTGCGCGGGTGCTGATCAATCGTGAAATGAGAAGCATTGGGCAGGCAAAGGCCTTTCTTTCGGTGGATGAATCTGTATTGGTCGATCCCTATCTTTTTCATTCAATGGAAGCAGTGGTTGAAAAGATCTGGAAGACCATTAAGGCCGGCGAGCGTATTACCGTTTATGGCGATTATGATGTAGACGGTATTACCGCTACCAGCCTGATGGTAAAGGTTCTTCGTGAGCTTGGCGGAGTGGTGGATTATTATATCCCCGATCGCTTTGCCGAGGGTTACGGTGTTAATAAAGCCGCAGTGGCGGAAATTGCTCAAAAGGGCACCAAGCTGATGATCACTGTTGATACCGGTATTACCGCTGTGGAAGAGGTGGAGCAGGCAAAGGCCTTGGGTATGGAGGTGATCATCACCGATCATCATGAATGCCAACCGGAGCTTCCCGCCACCTTGATTATTAATCCCAAGCAGCCCGATTGCGGCTATCCGTTCCTTCATCTTGCAGGGGTGGGCGTTGTTTATAAAATTGCCTGCGCCTTAGATGCAAAATACGGTAAGGGGGATGGGGCCCGCCGCTATGCGCCTTTCGCAGCAGTGGGCACTGTGGCGGATATTATGCCGCTGATTGGGGAAAATCGTTATATCGTGCGCCGCGGGTTAGAGGATCTTAATTCCTGCGGTTGCTTGGGGCTTGAAAAAATGATCGCCCGTTGCCTTGGGGATAAACCCATCGATACCGGTGCCATCGGCTTTGTTATTGCCCCCAGAATCAATGCGGCAGGCCGCTTGGGCAGCGCCAAAACCGGTGTGGAATTGTTGATCACCGAAGATGCCGCGCGCGCTGAAGAAATTGTGGAGGAGCTCTGCAGAGAAAATAACCGCCGCCAAGAGATCGAAAACGGGATTTTAAAGGATGCTCTCGGCATGATCGAGCGGGATCCCTTGGCCGATCAGCGCAGCGCTATTGTGCTTTGGAAAAAGGATTGGCATAATGGAGTTGTTGGAATTGTGGCCTCTCGGTTGAAGGATCGCTTCCAAAAGCCTTGCTTCCTCTTTTCTCTTAATGAAGAATTCGGAAAGGGAAGCGGCAGAAGCATTCCGCCCTTTAGCCTTTTTAATGCTTTATCTAATATTTCCGGCTCTTGCGAAAAATTCGGCGGCCATACTTTAGCGGCCGGCGTTTTGGTGCGCAAAGGGCGCCTGAAGGAATTCAGAGATGCTTTCTGCCGAGAAGTGGAACGCTTTTTGAAAAAGGAGCAGTTTGATTGCAGCATCGAAATCGATTGCGAGCTTTTGGGGGAGGATCTAACCCTCGAAAATCTCCATGCCATGGAATCTCTTGCTCCCTTTGGTCGAAAAAATGAGCTTCCCATCTTTTGTATGCGAAGGGTGCGGATCCTTTCCGCCTCTCCCACTGCAAACCGCAATCATATGCGCCTTGTGCTTCAATGCGGGCACCTTCGCATCACAGCATTTTATTTCAATGTTTCTCCGGAGAATTTCTGCTATCAGCAGGGGGATCTGGTGGATATTGTATTTGAGGCCGATATTAATACCTATAATGGCCGCCAAAGCGTTCAGCTTTCTTTGAAGGATATGCGAAGCAGCTGCCGCGAGGATCGGCGCATTCTGCAGGAGATGGAAAGAGTTCAGGCGGATCGGCTTGCTTTAGAGGATGTGCCCTCCCGCGATGACGCGGTGGCTCTTTATCTCTATCTGAAAAAGCAGGTAGATATGGGTAAAAATTCCTTTGATTTCTATTCTATGCCTGCGGCAATCCAAAGGAATCAAGGAGCGGCTCTTTCTTTTGGGAAAACCTATCATGCATTGCGGATTTTAAAAGAAATGGGCGTTTTGGAATATGAGTGGGAAGAAGGTATGATCTCTCGGATGATGATTCATCCGGAAGTGCGGGTCAGCCTTCGCGATTCTGAAATTTTAAGGGAAATTAAGAGAAAGGCAGGTGAACCGAATGAGTGTGGAGAACAAATTGTTTCTGGAGTTTAAAGAGCTTCTTGAGCGTGATGATAAGAATTTCGATACCGAAAAGATCGAGCGTGCTTATGTAAGAGCTCGCTGCTGCCATGAAGGTCAGCTTCGCTCTTCCGGTGAGCCATATGTATGCCATCCTATCGAAGTGGCAAAGCTTGTTTATGAATTTGGGCTCGATACCGATTCTATCGTTGCTGCCTTTCTGCATGATACGATTGAAGATACCGAGCTTACCTTTGAGGAGATCAAGAAAGAATTCGGCCTTGATTGCGCCAACCTTGTTGACGGTGTTACCAAGCTTGGCCAGATAGCTTATACCACGAAAGAAGAGGCTCAGATCGAATATCTTCGCAAAATGTTTCTGGCCATGGCCAAGGATATCCGCGTTATCCTTATAAAGCTTGCCGATCGCCTTCATAATGTGCGCACCTTGAAGGCGCGGCCGAGAGAAAAGCAGCTTAATACTGCGCGGGAAACCCTTGAGATCTATGCTCCGCTGGCCCATCGCCTTGGTATGCAGAAGGTGAAGCAGGAGATGGAGGATATCTCTATTTCCTATCTTGATCCTGATGGCTGCAAGATGATTGAGGATAAGCTTCGCGCTTTCGAGAATGTGGGCCATGATTTTGTGGAAAATACGCGAAATAGCATCAGCGAAAAACTGAAGAACTATGATATTCCCTTTGAACTGACTTATCGGGTTAAGCATACCTTCAGTATCTATCGCAAAATGTTTCGGCAGAATAAAAGTTTTGAGGAACTATATGATCTGTATGCTTTTCGCTTGATTGTGAATAGCATTGAGGAATGCTATTATCTTCTTGGCGCAATCCATGATCTCTATAATCCTATTCCGGGAAGGTTTAAGGATTATATTTCAACGCCGAAGCCGAATCTTTATCAATCCTTGCATACCACTGTGATCGGTAAAGAAGGGATTCCCTTTGAGGTGCAGATCCGCACTTGGGATATGCATAATACAGCAGAATATGGTATCGCCGCCCATTGGAAATATAAAGGCGGCGTTGCAGATAGCACCGAAGCATTAGATAATAAGCTTAAGTGGGTGCGCACATTGCTGGAATCTCAAGAAGTTTCCGATACAGAGGACTTTATCAAAGCGTTGAAAATCGATCTTTTCGATGATGAAGTCTTTGTATTCACTCCGCGAGGAGATGTGGTCAACCTTCCTGCCGGCTCCACTGTTATTGATTTTGCCTATGCCATTCATAGCGCGGTAGGCAATCGTATGCTCGGCGCAAAGGTAAACGGTAAGATTGTTGGCTTGGAATATACTCCGCAAAACGGTGAAATTATTGAGATTCTCACCAGCTCATCCGAAAATCGCGGCCCTTCCAGAGATTGGCTGAAAATCGTTAAGACCAGCGAGGCTAAAAATAAGATCCGCCATTGGATCAAGAGAGAGCGTCGCGATGAAAATATCGCCACCGGTATGGAGGAGTTGGAAAAAGCGCTTAAACGCGGCGGCATTCGCTTGGAGAAGGAGGCCCGCGAAGAGGTGCTGAAACTGATCGCCGAGCGCCTTCATTTCAATTCGGTAGACGATATGTATGCCGCAATCGGCTATGGCGGCACCACAGTTGCCAAAGTGGAGCGCCGCATTCGCGATTATTGCGATCAGCTTGAGCGGGAAAATCGCCCTGTTAAAATAACAACTGTGAATAAGCCGCGCACCAGCGCTGAAGGGGTTGTGGTAGAGGGTATTGATAACTGCCTGATCAAATTTGCAAAATGCTGCAATCCGCTCCCCGGCGATTATATTTGCGGCTTTATTACCCGCGGCTATGGAGTTTCGGTTCATAAAACCGATTGCATCAATGCAAGAGACGGTATGGAGCGCGAGCCCGAGCGTTGGCTTAAAGCAAGCTGGGATGAGCAGATCGAAAGCAGCTTCTCCACCACTTTGATGATCCATGTGCGGGATTCTATCGGTGTTATGGCCGAGTTGACCAGAATTCTTGCGGATCTGAAGGTGAATATTCGGGGTATTCAGTCCCGCGAGGAGGAAAAGGGCATATCCATTGTTATGCTGAACATTGAGGTTAAAAGCTTGGACCATTTGAATTTTATTACCAATAAGATTCGCAGGGATCCCGATGTCTATGATGTTCAGCGTATGAATCAATAAAGGAGTAAGAGATGAGAGCCATCTGTTCTGTTGTTAAAAATGCTACCCTTCGCGTTGAGGGAGAGGTGATCTCCTCCATCAATAAAGGAATGCTGGTATTTTGCGGCTTTTCGGAAAATGATTCGGAAGAATCGATCGAAAAAGCCTTAAAAAAGGTGGCCGGCCTTCGGGTGATGGATGATGCGGAAGGAAAATTGAATTGTTCTTTGGCGGATGTGGGCGGCGAGATGCTTTTTATCTCTAATTTCACCCTTTATGGAGATGTAAAGAAGGGTTTCCGCCCTTCCTTTACTTCCGGTATGAAATATGAGCCCGCCGAAAACCTTTATGCTTATGCATTGAATCGCCTGAAAGAGATGGGCGTTTCTGTGCAGGGCGGTGTTTTTGGCGGAGATATGAAGATTGAGGCGCTTCATGATGGCCCCATCAATATTATTATCGATAGCGAGGCATTATAATGAAAATCCATTGCTATGAAGTGGGAAGATTGCGCAGCAATGCGTATCTTTTGGAAAATGAAGAATCGGGCGAAGGAATTTTGATCGATTGCGGCGGTGATGGAGCGCGCCTTGGCGCGTTGATCGCCCAAAGCGGCATCGATTTGCAGGCGATCCTTTTAACCCATGGTCATGCAGATCATCTTGAGGGTGTGGAGGCTCTTTTGAAGGTGGTTTCCTGTCCGGTTTATATTCATCAAGATGATTATCCCTATCTCTTAAAGCCGGAATGGAACCATTCGCCGATGATTTACGGAAAAAACATTTGTCTGGATATCGGCGCTATCTCTTTGGAAGATGGGGAGCAAATGGAGATTGCCGGTTTTTCTGTTGAGGTGATCCATACCCCCGGTCATACTTTGGGTTCCGCTTGCTTTTTGGTAGAGGATTGCCTCTTTACCGGCGATACTCTGTTTAAGGATACTATCGGCGGCGATTTCCCGCCCCATGGAGATACCGCTATGGAAATTGCTTCAATTCGCAATCGCTTGTTCACCATCGAAAAGGATTTGGTTTGCTATCCCGGCCATGGGGAGCCAACCGGCCTTCATTATGAGCGAAGATTTAATATGTATTGCAGGGTAGAAGATGGAAATTAAGATTAGCGGCCATCAATTTGAATATGATATTACCGGTATGTCGATGCTGTTTTTTCCGGGAGAGTCGGTGCGCTTTTGCAGCCGCCCCAAAGAAAAACGATGGTTATCGAGCCGCTTGGTAAAAGGCCCATCCGGCCTCTATGCCGCCGCCACCTTTCGCGATGGGGAGCGGGAATATCATTGCCGAAAAAAGCCATGGTCTTCGGATAAAGAGGGGCTTTTGGGAGCAGTGAAGTATGCTGCCTATCAGGTGCTCCGGCGAGCCACCGGAATTACCCCGCCTTGGGGAATCCTCACCGGTATTAAACCCACCGGTATTTATCAGCGCATGCTTGCGGAGCTTGGCCCTGCGGCTACCCGCCAAAACCTTTTAAAGAATTATTGCATGCAGCCGGAGAAGATCCCTCTTTTGCATCAAATCTGCAAGGTAATGGAAGGGGTTACTACGGATTGTAAGAAGGAAGCGAGCCTTTATGTATCCATTCCTTTTTGCCCCTCTCGCTGCAGTTATTGCTCCTTTATCAGCGTGGCCGCGGCCCGCACCCACCGCTTGATTGAGCCTTATTTGGAAGCACTCATTGCGGAAATTGCCGAAAAATGCGCGGTTTTAAGAAAGCATGGCCTTGAAATTCGCTCCGTTTATGTAGGGGGAGGAACCCCCGGTATTTTAAGCGCCGAGCAGATAAAGCGGTTGCTCTTGGCTATTCGTCATGAGCTTTTTGCCCCCTTGGCGGAATTTTGCTTTGAGCTTGGCCGCCCCGATACAGTAACCGATGAGAAATTAAAGGTGCTGAAAGAAATGGGGGTTACGCGGGTTTGCATTAATACGCAAACAACCAATGATAAAGTTTTGGCTGCAGTTGGAAGAGGGCATAATCGAGCGCAATATTTTGATGCCATTGCCAAAACAAAAGCCATGGGTTTTAATAGCATCAATACCGATTTGATTGCAGGGCTTCCCGGCGAAGATGAGGCGTCCTTTGCAAGATCGCTGGAGGATGTTTTATCAGCGGGCGCAGATAATATAACCATTCATACCCTTTCTATCAAGCGCTCTTCTCATCTGCATGATGGAAAGGAAAATTTCGATCCCCGTAAGGACCATGTTCAGCGTATGCTGGATCATGCATATGACCGCCTGCGTAGAGAAGGGTATGTGCCGTATTACATGTATCGCCAAAAGAATACCGTGTCTAATGGTGAAAATGTTGGCTTTGCAAAGCCTCAAACCATCGGTCTTTATAATCTTTATATGATGGAGGATCTTCATTCGGTGGCCGCCTGCGGAGCGGGTGCCTCTTCCAAGATCATTTCCGGCAAGGATGGAAGGATCGAGCGGGTAATCAATGTGAAATACCCCTTTGAATATATTAATGAAAATGAAAAGATTCATAAGAATACCATTCTTTTGGATCAAAAACTTGGAGAGATTAAATGAGAATTGAGGAAGCAACCGCAGAAATTAAAAAGCTTACCGATCAGTTAAATGAGCATATTCACCGCTACTATGTGGAAGATGCGCCGATCATTTCTGATTATGAATATGATATGATGATGCGCCGGTTGAAGGAATTGGAAGAAAAATTTCCTATGCTGAAATCTCCGATTTCGCCAACCCAGCGGGTTGGCGGATCGGTTGCCGAGCAATTTGAGCCCTTTGCTCATGAAGTGCCGCTTTTAAGCTTGCAAGATGCTTTTTCTTATGATGAACTTGCGGATTTTGATCAGCGGGTTCGCAAAAGCTGCCCCGATGCAGAGTATGTAGTGGAATTGAAGATCGATGGCCTTTCTGTCGCCTTAACCTATGAAAAGGGCCTCTTTGTTAAAGGTGCCACCCGCGGCGATGGTCTGGTAGGGGAGGATGTTACCGAAAACCTTAAAACCATCGGAAGCATTCCCATGCAGCTTTCCGAGCCTATCGATATTGTTGTGCGGGGTGAGGTTTTTATGCCGCGCAAAAGCTTTCAGCGGCTCAATGCCCGCTGCATGGAGCAGGGAAAAAAGGCCTTTGCCAACCCCCGCAATGCGGCGGCGGGCTCTCTGCGGCAGCTGGATAGCAAGATCACTGCCGAGCGTAGCTTGGATATTTTTGTTTTCAATGTGCAAAAAGGGGAGCCCGAAGAGGTGCGCACCCATGCAGAAAGCCTTGATTATCTTCGTTCCCTTGGCTTTAAGGTGAGCCCTTGCTATAATAAATTTTCCGATATTACCGAAAGCTTTGCCGAGGTTGAGCGATTTAATGAAATCCGCAATGAGCTTGGTTTTGATATTGATGGTGCAGTTATTAAGGTGGATCGCTTTGATCATCGCAATCTTTTGGGCGAAACCGTTAAGGTGCCTAAATGGGCGGTGGCATATAAATATCCTCCGGAGCAAAAGCCCACTCTTTTGAAGAATATCACCATCCAAGTGGGGCGCACAGGGGTATTAACTCCTAATGCGGAGTTGGAGCCTGTTTCTTTGGCGGGAACAACTGTTTCCAAGGCTACCTTGCATAATCAGAACTATATCAAAGATTTGGATATCCGCATCGGCGATACAGTAATTGTGCAAAAAGCGGGCGATATCATCCCCGAAGTGGTGCGGGTAGAGCGCAATAAGCGGCCAATTGATGCCAAGGAATTTGAGATGCCTTCCTGCTGCCCTGTTTGCGGCGGCGCGGTGGAAGCAGATGAAAGCGGTATCGCTCTTCGATGCATGGCAGAGGATTGCCCCGCAAAGCTTCAGCGCCGATTGGAGCATTTTGCTTCTAAAGGTGCGATGGATATTGAAGGTCTTGGTCCTGCCATTATCGAGCAATTATTGGAAGAAGAATTGATTGCAGCCCCCGATGATCTTTATCGGCTGAAGGCGGAGGATCTTTCTTCCCTCGAAGGCTTTGGTGAAAAATCTGCCGAAAATCTTTTGAGTTCTTTGGAGCGCTCGAAATCCGCTTCACTGGATCGCGTTCTCTATGCATTGGGAATTCGCAATATCGGAGCGAAGGCGGCAAAGCTTTTGGCCGATCGGTTTGAAAGCATGGAGGCAATTATGGGCGCTTCTGCGGATCAGCTTTCTGAAATTCATGAAGTTGGCGCGGTGATGGCCGAAAATGTATGCGCCTTTTTTGAAAAAGAAGAAAATTGCAGGTTGGTGGAAAGCTTAAGGGATCTGGGCCTTTCCATGCATTATGAAAAAGCAGCGGTCTCCGAGCGCCTTGCAGGGAAAACCTTTGTTATGAGCGGCGGCCTTGCTTCCATGACCCGCGATGAAGCAGGGGAGGCCATCGAGCGCCTTGGCGGAAAGGTTTCCGGCTCGGTTTCCAAAAAAACCTCCTATTTAATATTAGGAGATAAACCCGGCAGTAAGCTAAAGAAGGCAAATGAGCTTGGTGTGCCGGTGATCGAGGAAGATGAATTTTTAGAGATGATCAAGGAATGAAAAAATATGAAGTGATGATCGGCTTGGAAATCCATGCCGAGCTGAATACCAAAACCAAGATCTATTGCTCTTGTGAAAACCGATTTGGCGGGGAGGGGAATTCTCGCTGCTGCCCTGTTTGCGCAGGAATGCCCGGTGCGTTGCCTTCCTTGAATCGTAAAGTGGTGGAATACGCTATTCGCATGGGCCACGCAGCAAGCTGCGAAATCGCCCCTGTTTTAAAGCAGGATCGAAAGAATTATTTCTATCCCGATTTGCCCAAGGCTTATCAGATCTCTCAGCATGATATTCCGCTATGCCAAAATGGCTTTTTGGAATATTTGCATGAAGGAAAAATGAAAAGGGTTGGAATTCGCCAAATTCATATTGAGGAGGATGCCGGAAAATTATTGCACCAAGAAGGATTTCCTGCAACCTTGATAGATCTTAATCGATGCGGGGTTCCCTTGATCGAGATTGTAACCGAGCCGGATCTCCGCTCCTCTGCTGAAGCAAAGGAATTTTTGGAATCGGTTCGCCTGATGCTTTTATATCTCGGAATTTCTGATTGCAAGATGCAGGAAGGCTCCATTCGCTGCGATGTTAATGTATCGGTTCGCCCTGAAGGCTCCGTCTGCTTGGGCACTCGTTGCGAGATGAAAAATGTGAATACCTTCAGCGGGGCAGGGCGCGCCATCGATTTTGAGTCGGCTCGCCAGATGGCAATTTTGGAGGCAGGCGGTGAAATTATTCAGGAAACCCGCCGATGGGAAGATGAAAAAGGAAAAAGCACTCTTCTGCGCTCCAAAGAAAATGCGATGGATTATCGCTTTTTTTCGGAGCCTGATATTCCCGCAATCGCTTTGCCTCATTCTTGGATTGAAGAGATAAAAAAAGACCTTCCCGAATTGCCGCTGCAAAAGATGCTTCGCTATATGCAGGAATATGCTTTGAGCGAAAAGGAAGCCATGCAACTGGTTGCAGAGGTTGACCGCTCCGCCTATTTCGATGAGTGCGTTTGTATCAATAAGCGCCTTTCGAAAAATGCCGCTCATTGGATTCTCGGAGAGATATCAAAGCTTCTTCATGATCGGGAAATTGATATTTCGGAATCTGGTGTGGAACCCAGGCGCTTGATGGCGCTTTTGGCGCTCCTTGATCAAGGGATGCTCTCCGGAAACTCGGCTAAAAAAATCCTCGCTATCATGCAAGAGGAACCTTTGCAGCCCGAAGAGATCATGGAGCGCGAGGGGCTTTGCCAAAGTAATGATCAAAACGAAATGATTGCCGTTGTGGAGCAGGTGCTGAATGCCAATCCTAAGGCGGTGGCGGAATATCGCAGCGGGCGCACTAAAGCAATGGGATTTCTGATGGGGCAGTGCATGGCCCAATCGAAGGGGAAGGGAAATCCTCAAATTATAAAAAATCTGCTGTCAGAACGATTGAAATAATAAAAATAGGAGCTGAAAGGGTTACTTTTCAGCTCCTGAAAGTTTTTTAAAAAAGTGTTGACACACACGGTAGGGTGTGGTATAATCCTAATTACCTGCCGAAGGGCTTATTTTTTTGTGCAAAAAAATATCCCTCAATAAATTTACGCAGGGAGGCCAAAATAACAGGAGGTGCCGCAAAAATGAGAGTCAAGATTACGCTGGCTTGCACTGAGTGCAAACAAAGAAATTACGACACAATGAAGAACAAGAAGAACGATCCCGACAGACTTGAGATGAACAAGTATTGCAGATTCTGCAGAAAGCATACTCTGCATAAAGAAACCAAGTAATTAAAGTTTGGGAGGACAAAATCATGGCAGAAAATGTCAAAAAGAAAAAGTCCATCTTCACCAGAATTTTTAATTGGCTTCGCGAAGTTCGCATTGAGATGACCAAAAGAATTATCTGGCCCGGCCCTAAGCAGGTCATCAATAATTCTGTTGTTGTTATCGTATGCGTTGTAGTGATCGGCCTTTTTATCTGGTTGTTTGATTTGCTTTTCTTTACAGTGATTCAAAACCTGACCGAGTGGTTGGGTGGCCTGATTGGCTAAGTAAAAGGAAGGAACAGGGAAGTACATGGCTGATAAAGCAAGATGGTACGCAATTCATACCTTCTCCGCTTATGAGAATAAGGTGGCTCAAAACTTGAGAACCATCATTGAAAATCGTAAGTTGGAGGAAATGATTCAGGATATTTCCGTTCCTACCGAAACCGTCGTTGAGACCACTGAAAAGGGTCAAAAGGAATATGAGCGCAAGGTTTTTCCCTGCTATGTATTGGTTAAGATGGTGATGACCGATGAAACTTGGTATATCGTCCGTAATATTCAGGGCGTTACCGGATTTGTTGGATCCACTTCCGAGCCCCTGCCTCTCACCCAAGCGGAAATTGATAAGCTTGGAATTGAGAAGCGTGTGGTTCATACCAATTATAAGAAGGGCGATTCCGTGCGGTTCACTTCTTCTAATATGAGCGGTTTTGTTGGCGTGGTAGAAGAGGTATATACCGAATCTTCCAAGTTGAAGGTGGTTGTATCTATGTTCGGGCGCGAAACCTCTGTTGAGGTTGGGTTCGAGCAGGTCGCACCTGTAGAGTAAGGCTAATTCGCATCGTTTTGGTGCGTTTTCGCAAAGTGGGAGGAGAGAAAAACTTTAATCTTTCCGCTATATTACCACATTGAAACACGAGGGAGGTGTTTAAAAATGGCTCAAAAAGTAACAGGGTTCATTAAACTTCAGATTCCGGCAGGAAAAGCAACTCCGGCGCCCCCGGTTGGTCCCGCCCTGGGTCAGCATGGCGTTAACATTATGGCGTTCGCTAAGGAATTTAACGAGAGAACAAAGAATGACATCGGGTATATCATCCCCGTTGTAATCACCGTTTACGCTGATCATTCTTTCACTTTTGTTACCAAGACTCCGCCTGCTGCAGTCCTGATCAAGAAGGCAGCCGGTATCGAGAGCGGTTCCGGTGTCCCCAATAAGACCAAGGTTGCTACTCTTACCAAGGAGCAGGTAAAGAAGATTGCTGAGCAGAAGATGCCCGATCTCAACGCAGTGGATATTGAAGCTGCAATGAGCATGATCGCAGGTACTGCCAGAAGCATGGGTGTTACTGTAGAAGAGTAATTGCCCCGAATACTGTGGGAGGAATATTCCGTAATACCACAAAGGAGGATTAATTAGGTGAAAAGAGGAAAGTCTTATATTGAAAGCGCCAAGCTGATCGACTCTACCAAGTTGTATGATGTTGAGGAAGCTTTGGAAGTTGTAACCAAGGCTGCACACGCCAAATTCGATGAGACCGTTGAGATCCATGTTAAGCTGGGTGTTGATTCCCGCCATGCAGATCAGCAGGTTCGCGGTGCTGTTGTGCTGCCTCATGGTACCGGTAAGAGCACCCGTGTATTGGTGTTTGCAAAGAATGCTAAAGCTGATGAAGCTCTGGCAGCCGGTGCAGATTTTGTGGGCGGCGAGGAGCTGATCCCCAAGATCCAGAATGAAAACTGGTTTGAATATGATGTTGTTGTAGCTACCCCTGATATGATGGGTGTTGTTGGTCGTCTGGGCCGTGTGCTTGGTCCTAAGGGTTTGATGCCGAACCCCAAGGCCGGTACTGTTACCATGGATGTTGCCAAGGCTATCGCAGAAATCAAAGCCGGTAAGATCGAGTATCGTTTGGATAAGACCAATATTATCCATTGCCCCATTGGTAAGGTTTCCTTCGGTGCTGAAAAGCTCGTTGAGAACTTCAATACCTTGATGGGTGCAGTAATCAAGGCTCGTCCTGCCGCTGCCAAGGGCCAATATGTAAGAAGCTGCACTGTTGCTTCCACCATGGGCCCCGGTGTTAAGGTAAATCAGGCTAAATTTATGTAAAAACCCTTGACAATTCTGTTTTGATATGATAGAATTGTCGCATCGAAAATATGCTTCGCAGACAGCTGGTGTCGTTTTATGCGGCTTAATTTCCCGCCGAGGAGTGCAATTTATATCTTAGGATATCTATGCTCCCATGCTGTCTCAAGCTATGGGAGCATTTTTTTGAAATTCTTACGGAGGTAATTGAATTCATGGCTAATGAGAAAGTTCTTGCTCAAAAGCAGGCTGCAGTTGCAGAACTGAAGGAGAAGATTGAGAAAGCTGTAACCGGCGTTTTGGTTGATTATAGCGGCATCAATGTTGCCGATGATACTGCTCTGCGTCATTCTTTGAGAGAAGCCGGTGTTGAATATGGTGTTGTTAAGAACACTCTGACCCGCTTTGCGGTGAAGGAAGCAGGCCTTGAGGGCTTGGATGAAGTGCTCAATGGCAATACCGCTCTGGCTATTTCCAATGATGATGTGATCGCTCCTGCTAAAGTTCTTTATGACTTCGCTAAAGAGCATGATTATTTCACCATCAAGGGCGGCTTTGTTGAAGGCAAGGTCGTTACTGTTGCTGAACTCGAGAAATTGGCTACCATGCCCAGCAAAGAATCTTTGCTCTGCATGCTGCTCTATGCCCTCAACGGCAATGTTTCCGGTTTGGCTCGCGCTTTGCAGGCTGTGGTTGATCAGAAGAACGAAGCAACCCCTGCATAATTTATTAGTAGTTTAAATTTTTAATTCAATTTTATTATTTTGGAGGAAAATGAAATGGCTGATATTAAGAATATCGTTGAAGAAATCAAAACCCTGAGTGTTATGGAACTGGCTGATCTGGTTCATGCTATCGAAGAGGAGTTCGGCGTTTCCGCTGCTGCTCCCGTTGCTGTTGCTGCTGCTCCCGGCGCTGCTGCTGCCGCTGAAGAGAAGACCGAGTTTGATGTTGTTTTGGCTAGCGCTGGCGCTTCCAAGATCAACGTTATCAAGATCGTGAAAGAGATCACCGGTCTGGGCCTGAAGGAAGCTAAGGAGATGGTTGACGGCGCTCCCAAGACCATCAAGGAAGGCGCTTCCAAGGATGAGGCTGAGGAGATCAAGGCTAAGTTGACCGAAGCCGGCGCAACTGTTGAGCTGAAGTAATTACCTCAATAAATTCTCCCGACCGATAATCGGTCGGGAGATTTTTATTCTAAAGAAAGGAGCCTCAAGGATGAAGCATTTTGATCCGATCGGCAAGATTGGCCTTGCCCCCATGGCCGGTGCAGGCGATAGTGGATTTCGGCGCATTTGCATGGAAAATGGAGCCGATTACTCGGTTTCCGAAATGATTAGTTCCAAAGCGATTCAATATGGGGATCATAAAAGCGAGCAATTAGCATCTCATCATCCCGATGAGGAGCCTTTTTTGATTCAGCTTTTTGGTCATGAGCCGGATTGCCTTGCAGGAGCCGCAGCATATATTCAGGAAAAATATCATCCGATTGGTATTGATTTGAATATGGGCTGCCCTGCGCCAAAGATTTTTAATAACGGTGATGGCAGCGCTCTTTTGAAGAATGCCGATCTGGCCGCAAAAATTGTCGAAAAAGTAAGAGGCGCCTGCTCTTGCCCCGTTAGCGTAAAGATGCGAATTGGAATAGAAAAGTATGATCAATCTGCCTCTGAGCATTTTGCCAAAATGGTTGAAAAGGCAGGGGCATCTTTTATCACCGTTCATGGGCGCACCCGCAATCAGCAATATGCAGGAAAGGCGGATTATCAGGCAATCAGATCGATTAAAGAGGCGGTTTCTGTTCCCGTTATCGCCAACGGCGATGTGGTAGATGGGGAGTCTGCAGAGCGAATATTGAAAGAAACCGGCGCAGATGGCATTATGATTGCGCGCGGTGCCCTTGGCGCTCCCGATGTTTTCTCTCGCATTAAAGCGTATCTTGAGAATAGAGAGGCGCTTTCTCTCCCGTTGAAGCAGCGCTTTGCTCTCTGCCTCCGTCAGCTTTCTTATATGATCGAAGATAAAGGGGAAGAGAAGGCTTGCATAGAATTTCGAAAGCATATGCTTTGGTATTTAAAAGGAATTTCAGGTGCGGCCGTTTATAAAGCGCGCGCGGGAAAAATAGCTTCTCTATCTGATTGCAAAGAACTAATCGAGATGATCTTGAAAGTAAATAAATAAGGCTCGCCATTGAGGCGAGCCTTATTGGTTTATTATGGGGTTTATTTGATGCAGCGTACGCGCAAAACGCCGTCTACGCCTTCAAGCTTTGCAACAACCTCATCTGCAACAACTTCGTTGCAATCGATGATGGTATAAGCATAATCGCCCTTGGATTTATTCAGCAGGTTCTCAATGTTAACACCCTCGCCGGATACGATGGTGGAAAGGGAAGAGAGCACATTGGGAATATTGCGATGGCAGATGCAAATTCTCATTGCAGAGTTAAAAGCAGCATCAATAGCAGGATAGTTCACAGAATTGGTAATGTTACCATATTCCAGATAATCCCGAATCTCCTTCACTGCCATTACTGCGCAGTTATCTTCGCTTTCAGGGGTGGATGCACCCAGATGGGGAATGGGAACCACATTCTTCATTGCCAAGGTTTTGGCATTGGGGAAGTCGGTAACATATTTGGCAACCTTGCCGCTTTCAAGAGCCTCAGCGATATCGTCATCATTAACCAGATCAGCGCGGGAGAGATTCAAGATCCGAACACCGTCTTTCATGGTTGCGATGGTTTCTTTGTTTACACAGTGGCGGGTTTCATCGGTCAAGGGAGCATGGATGCAGATATAATCGCATTCAGCAAAAATATCGTTGATATTTGCTGCCTTCTCAACATGGTGATTGAGGTTCCATGCAGATTGCAAAGAGATATAAGGGTCATGGCCAAAAACCTTCATACCCAAATGCTGCGCTGCGTTTGCCACTTGCACGCCGATTGCGCCCAAACCAATAACGCCCAACTTTTTGCCGCGAATTTCGGGGCCGACAAACTGGGATTTTCCTTTTTCTACCTGCTTTGCAACATCGTCGCCGGTAAGGCCCTTTGCCCATTCCACACCGCCGATAATATCGCGGGAAGCAAGGAAGAGAGCGCCGATTGCCAGCTCCTTAACCGCATTTGCGTTGGCGCCGGGGGTATTGAATACAACGATGCCGTTTTCTGCGCATTTATCCAAAGGAATATTATTAACGCCTGCGCCTGCTCTGGCAACTGCTAAAAGGGTTGCAGGAAGCTCCATATCATGGAGGGATGCGCTGCGCACTAAAATACCATCGGGATTTTCGCAAGTATCGCAGATTTCGTATTTGCCGTCAAAACCGTCGAGACCGATTTTGGCGATTTTGTTTAAAGTTTGGATTTTCATATTATTCACCTTATTTATTTTCTTCTTCAAACTTCTTCATGAAGTTGACCAAAGCTTCAACGCCTTCATAAGGCATTGCATTGTAAATGCTTGCGCGCATACCGCCCACAGAGCGATGACCTTTAATGTTTACAAATCCGGCCTTGGTGCACTCGGCGATAAACTTCTTATCAAGCTCATCGTTGCCGGTTACAAAGGGTACATTCATCAAAGAGCGGGATTTGCCTTCAACAGTAGGCTTGAACATGGAAGAATTATCGAGGAAATCATAAAGAAGGGCTGCTTTCTTCTTGTTTTTCTCTTCCAGAACCTTGATGCCGCCCATGTTTTCGATCCATTCCAGCACCAGCTTCAATACATAGATTGCATAGGTGGGGGGAGTGTTAAACATGGAATCGTTATCCGCATGAGTTTGATAGTTGAACATGGTGGGAGTGATCTCTTGAGCATTGCCGATCAGGTCTTCACGAATGATCACAACGGTGAGGCCTGCAGGGCCCATGTTCTTTTGAGCACCGGCATAGATCATGCCGAATTTGGATACATCGATCTCCTCGCTCAAAATGGAAGAGGACATATCAGCGATCAGGGGCACATTGCCGGTATCGGGCAGCTCATAATATTTGGTACCATAAATGGTATTGTTATAGCAGATATGGAAATAATCGGCTTCGGGATCAAAATCGGCCTTGTTCAGTTCGGGAATATAAGAGAAAGTCTTATCCTCGCTGGAAGCAACTGCGCGGGCTTGCCCGTAGCGTGCGCCTTCCTTGAAAGCTTTCTTTGCCCATTGGCCGGTGATCACATAGTCGGCTTTACCGTTTTTGGTCATCAGGTTGAGGGGGATCATCGCAAATTGGCTGGATGCACCACCCTGCAGGAAAAGAACTTTATAGTTTTCGGGAATGGAGAGCACTTTACGGAGCAAACTTTCCGCTGACTCGATGATAGCACCATACTCCTTTGAGCGATGGCTCATCTCCATAACAGACTGACCGGAAGTGCCGTATTCGGTCATTTCGTTGGCGGCCTTTTCCAAAACTTCAAGGGGAAGCATGGAGGGGCCTGCGGAAAAATTGTAAACTCTCATGTAAAATACACCTTTCTTTCTTAATGTGATTAATATTAATTATATGAACTATAGTTGAAAAAGTCAATAACTTTTTCAACAAGATATTACTTGATAATAGACCTTTAGTATGATATAATAAACAAAATAGACGATCATGTTCGTCAAATTTTGCAATCCTGAAGGAGAATTGCTATGAAGCTTGCAAAGGTGAAAGAATTATTGGACGCAGAGGTTCTCTGCTGCTCTGAAAAGTTGGATTCCGAAGTGAAGAATGCCTGTGGATCGGATATGATGAGTGATGTTTTGGCTTTTGTTAAGGATCAAAGCATTTTGCTCACAGGTCTTGTTAATCCGCAAACCGTGCGTACCGCGCAGATGATGGATATGAAATGCATTGTTTTTGTGCGGGGGAAGAAGCCGGATGAGAATGTTGTTGAACTTGCGGCGGAGAATGATATTGCGATTTTGGCTACCGAATATCGGCTTTATACTGCCTGCGGCCTTCTTTATGCCAACGGACTATATAGCGAAGGGGTTGACAAGGTATAATGGAACCAATCATTTTAACATATGATGTAAACGGGGATGACTTCAGCGTTGCAGGGGAAGCCTCTTCTGCTGTTAAGAAGCATCTCAAACAACTTGGGTTTCCGCCTGATTTGATTCGAAGAGTGGCCATTGCCATGTATGAAGGCGAGATCAATATGGTGATCCATGCCGATGGTGGCCTTGCAACTGTTGAGATCGCGCAGGAAGGGGTAAAGATTATTCTTGCCGATCGTGGCCCCGGAATAAAAGATATCGATCTTGCCATGCAAGAGGGATATTCCACCGCGCCGGACGAAGTTCGTAATCTTGGCTTTGGCGCCGGTATGGGTTTGCCTAATATTAAGAAATATTCCGATGATCTGAAGATCGAAACGGAAATCGGAGTGGGAACTACTTTGACAATATTGATCCATATTTGATTTTCATAGGCCATAAAGGGCCGATTTAGAGGTGATAATAATGGAATACTTCCATTCTGTTACATTGAATGCCGACCGCTGCAAAGGGTGCATAACTTGCGTTAAGCGGTGCCCCACCGAAGCGATTCGGGTGAAAGACGGAAAGGCGATGATTATTAAAGAGCGCTGCATCGACTGCGGCGAATGCATTCGCGTTTGCCCCCATCATGCTAAAAAAGCGGTCTTTGATAAGCTTGATATGCTGGAGCATTTTGAATATAATGTGGCTTTGCCTGCTCCTGCATTATATGGTCAATTTAATAACCTTGATAATGTTGATTATGTGCTTAGCGGTTTGCTGGATATTGGCTTCGATGATGTTTTTGAAGTGGCAAGAGCGGCCGAGCTTGTTTCGGAATGTACCCGTGCTCGCTTGAATGAGCCTGATTGCCCTAAACCTTTGATCTCTTCCGCTTGCCCTGCAATCGTTCGCTTGGTGCGGGTTCGCTTCCCCAAATTGATTCCTCATCTTTTAAACCTGCGCGCACCTATCGATATTGCGGCGGAACTTGCGCGGAAAGAAGCCATCGAAAAAACCGGCCTTCCTTCTGAAAAAATCGGTGTTTTCTTTATCTCTCCGTGCCCCGCGAAGGTAACTGCCATGCGGCAGCCTTTGGGTTGCGAGGAGCAATCCTTGAGCGGTGTTTTATCGATCAGCGATATCTATAAACCCTTGCTTTCTGCCATGAATAAAATTGATCAGCCAAAAGCTTTGAGCGAATGCGGGTTAACCGGTATTTCTTGGGCTTATACCGGCGGAGAAGCAACTGCCCTTTTGAGCAATCGCTATCTTGCGGCCGATGGCATGGAAAATGTTATAAAAATTTTAGAAGAGATCGAAGACGAAAAGTTGAAAGATCTTGATTTTGTGGAGCTTGGTGCTTGCGTTTCAGGGTGTGTGGGCGGATGCCTCACCATTGAGAATCCCTATATTGCTCGTACCAGAGTGCGTCAGTTGCGTAAATATATGCCGGTTTCTGCCAATCGGGTTCGGGATTATTCTTTGGAGCTTGATGCTTATAAATGGACCAAAGAAGTGGAATATGATCCTGTTTTGCAGCTGGATCCCGATCTCTTTGTGGCAATGCAAAAAATGCAGGAAACCCAGAAGATCGAGCGGGAGCTGCCGGGGGTGGATTGCGCCGCTTGCGGTTCTCCTTCCTGCCGCGCCTTCGCAGAGGATGTTGTGGCGGGAACCGCCAAAATGTCGGATTGCTTGCTGCGGCTTAAAAATCAGTTGAAGGATATTATTGAAAAATGAATGTGCATGAGTTGGCAAAAGCCTGCGGTTTTGATTATTTCAATGGGGAAGATCTTCCTGCCCGTGCGGTAGGAGGCGCCTATTGCTGCGATTTGCTTTCTTGGGTTATCGGCAGGGCAGAGGAAGAGGATGCTCTTGTTACGGTTATGTCGAATCCCAATGTAATGGCAGTGGCGGTAATGGCGGATCTTCCGTGTGTGGTATTGGCGGAAGGGGTTCGCCCTGATCCTGCCGCCCTTGAAAAAGCGGTGCAGAATGATATCATTGTGCTCTCGTCCAAGGAACCGACCTATCAAACTGCAGTTAAAATCTATCAATCTTTAAATTTGTAAAATAAAGGAGGGGCGAAATGAAGCTGCATTATGATCTGCATATCCATTCCGCCCTTTCTCCATGCGGTGATCCGGATATGACACCGAATAACATTGTGAATATGGCGATGCTTTGCGAGCTGGATATGATCGCTGTGGCCGATCATAATACCATAGGGAATGTGGGCGCGGTGATGGAAGTAGGAAAGGCTGCGGGGATCACTGTTGTTCCCGCGATGGAGCTTGAAACAGCCGAGGAGATCCATGTCCTTTGCCTCTTTCCCGATCTTGGCTCTGCGGAGCGATTTGATCGGGAAGTGGTAGCGCCCGCTCTGCCGCCGATAGAAAATAACAAGAAGATTTTCGGCGATCAATTTTTGATGGATGCGGAGGATCATATTATCGGGGAAGAGAGCCGGTATCTTCTGAATGCCACCGCAATCTCTTTGGATGATCTTCCCGCTTTGATCGCTTCTTATGGCGGGGTGGCGGTTCCTGCTCATATCGATAAGCAGACCAAAAGTTTGGTAGGCAACTTTGGTATGGTGGGCGCCTATATGGGATTTGGGAGCTTTGAGCTCTCCCGCAATCTTCAAGAGGGCTTCATAGAAGGCACCCCCGGCCTTGGAAGCCGAACTTATCGGTATATCCATAATTCCGATGCCCATTATTTGGAGCATATTGGGGAGCATTCCGGCGAAAATTTGGTGGAATTGATGGAAAACTCTCCCAAAGCATTGATCAAATTTCTGCAAAATGAGGAAAATCGGCCAAAAAGCTAAAAAACCTCGAAAAATGCTGGAAATTTTAATAATTATATGTTATAATCAATATGTTTGTAAATTTGTTTATTGCTAAGCATTTTTAATAACTAAGGAGGATGAAAAATGAGCAACAAATGTCCTGTTCCTTTTAAGGGAACAAAAGAGCAAGAGCAGAAGCTTCTGGAAGTAATTGCGAAGCATAAGGATCAAGATGGTCCTCTGATGCCCGTTCTTCAGGAAGCCCAGGAAATCTATGGTTATCTGCCCATCGAGGTCCAGAAGATTGTGTCTGAGGGTTTAGATATTCCTCTGGAGCATATTTATGGTGTTGTTACCTTCTATGCCCAGTTCTCTTTGGCTCCCAAGGGTGAGTATAAGATCGGTGTTTGCCTTGGTACTGCTTGCTATGTTAAGGGTTCCGGCGATATCCTGAATAAGATCAAAGAGATCATCGGGATCGATGTTGGCGAATGCACCCCTGATGGTAAGTTTTCTTTGGAGGCAACTCGTTGCATCGGCGCTTGCGGTCTGGCTCCTGTATTTACCGTTAACGAAGATGTATACGGCCGCTTGGTTGTGGGCGATGTTGCTGATATTCTGAAGAAATATATGGATTAATCATCCATGAAGGAATTATCGCTCAATATTCTTGATATTACTTATAATTCCATTAAAGCAGAGGCTTCTCTGATTGAGATCGAGCTTTCCGAGAGCCTTGCGAAAAATTTAGTGGAGATCTGCATTCGAGATAATGGCTGCGGAATGGACGAGGAATTCTTGAGCCGCGTAACCGACCCTTTTGTTACAACAAGGACCACTCGGAAGGTGGGGCTTGGAATTCCGCTCTTTAAGCAAAGCGCGGAAGATACCGATGGGCAATTCAGTATTCGCTCAAAGGTAGGGGAGGGAACCGAAATAAAGGCTTCCTTCCGCCTGGATCATTTGGATCGCGCGCCCATCGGCGATATGGGCAGCACCTTAACCAGTTTGATTCAAGCCAATGATCGCATTCGCTTTGTTTATCGGCATCAAACCGATCAAGGCGCTTTTATCTTGGATACTGATGAGCTGCATGAGCAGCTCGGTGATATTCCGCTTTCCACTCCTGAAGTGCTCAGTTGGATCGGGGAATATATTGCTGAAAATCTGGAAGAAATTCAAGGAGGAAAAATATAAAATGAAATCTTTAGCTGAACTGCAAGCAATCAAGGCAAAAATGCAGAATAAGGTAATGCTCCGCAGCAATGATGGCGAGGAGACCACTCGTATCGTTGTTGGTATGGCTACCTGCGGTATCGCTGCCGGTGCTCGCCCTGTATTGAATGCCTTTTTGAAGGAAATCGAAGAGCGTCATTTGAAGAACATTGTATGCACCCAGACCGGTTGTATCGGCATCTGCCGCTTGGAGCCGGTAGTTGAGGTTTATACTCCCGATGGCACCAAGACTACTTATGTGAAGATGGATGAAGCCAAGGCAGTAAAGGTTCTTCATGACCATATTGTGAATAATAAGGTTGTGACCGAGTATACCATCGGTGCTCAAGAATAAGGGGAGGAGAAAGAGAAATGATTAGAAATCACATTTTGATCTGCGGCGGTACCGGTTGTACCTCCTCCGGCTCAAAGCCTTTGATGGAGGCTCTGGAAGCAGAGCTGGAAAAGAATGGTCTGCAGGATGAAGTCAAAGTTGTTATGACCGGTTGCTTCGGTCTTTGCGCTTTGGGCCCCATCATGATCGTTTATCCCGAAGGCTCCTTCTATAGCCGGGTAACTGCTGATATGGTTCCTGAAATCGTATCCGAGCATATTATTAAAGGTCGTATCGTTAAAAAGTATCTTTATACCGATACCAAGGAAGGGGAAGAGGTTGATGCTACCACTTCTTTGAACGATACTAATTTCTATAAGAAGCAAAAGCGTGTTGCTCTGCGTAACTGCGGTGTAATCAACCCCGAAATCATCGATGAGTATATCGCTTATGATGGTTATGAGGCTCTGGGTAAGGTTCTTACCGAGATGAAGCCCGCTGATGTTATTCAGGTGATCAAGGATTCCGGCCTGCGCGGTCGTGGCGGCGGCGGCTTCCCCACCGGCTTGAAATGGGATCTTGCTTCCCGCACTGTTGCTGATGTGAAATATGTTTGCTGCAATGCCGACGAAGGCGATCCGGGCGCATTCATGGACCGCTCCATCCTGGAGGGCGATCCCCATGCAGTGATCGAGGCTATGGCTATCGCTGCTTATGCAGTGGGCGCTTGCAAGTGCTTTGTGTATATTCGTGCTGAGTATCCTATCGCTGTAAACCGTTTGCGTATTGCTATCGAGCAGGCTCGCGAATATGGCTTGCTGGGCGAAGATATCTTTGGCACCGGATTTAATTTTGATATGGAGATCCGCTTGGGCGCAGGCGCATTCGTTTGCGGCGAGGAAACCGCATTGATGACTTCTATTGAAGGTAACCGTGGCGAGCCCCGTCCTCGTCCTCCCTTCCCCTCCGAAAAGGGTATCTTCCAGATTCCTACCATGAACTGCAACGTTGAGACTTATGCCAACATTCCCCAGATCATTCTCCATGGTGCAGAATGGTTCGGTTCTATGGGTACCGAGAAATCCAAGGGTACCAAGGTATTTGCTCTTGGCGGCAAGATCACCAATACCGGTCTTGTTGAGATCCCCATGGGTACCACTCTGCGCGAGGTTATTGAAGATATCGGCGGCGGTATTCCCAATGGTAAGAAGTTTAAGGCTGCTCAAACCGGTGGTCCTTCCGGCGGTTGTATCCCTGCTTCTTTGATCGATACTCCTATCGACTATGATAATCTGGTTGCGATCGGCTCCATGATGGGCTCCGGCGGTCTGATTGTTATGGACGAAGATAACTGCATGGTTGATATCGCCAAGTTCTTCTTGGAGTTCACCGTTGATGAATCCTGCGGTAAGTGCACCCCCTGCCGTATCGGTACCAAGAGAATGCTTGAGTATTTGAATAAGATCACTTCCGGTAAGGGAACCATGAAAGATATCGATGAGTTGGAAGAGCTTTGCTATTATATTAAGGCCAATTCCCTTTGCGGTCTGGGCCAAACTGCTCCCAACCCCGTTCTTTCCACTCTGCGTTACTTCCGCGATGAGTATGAAGCTCATGTTGTTGAGAAGCGTTGCCCCGCAGGTGTCTGCAAAGATCTGATGCATTATGAGATTACCGACGCTTGTAAGGGTTGTACCCTTTGCGCGCGCAACTGCCCTGTTAATGCAATTACCGGTACTGTTAAAGAGATGCATACCATCGATCAGGATAAGTGCATTAAGTGCGGCGTTTGCGTAAGCAAGTGTAAGTTTAAGGCTATCATTAAGAAGTAAGGAGAGAGGATAACGATGAATATGATTAATCTTAAAATCGATGGCGCTCCGGTTAGCGTACCTGCCGGTACTACTATTCTGGAAGCTGCCCGCCAAATGAATATTGATATCCCCACCCTTTGCTTTTTGAAGGATATCAATGCAATCGGCGCTTGCCGTATCTGTGTTGTTGAAAATCGTGTAAATGGTGTGGGCCGCTTGGTTGCCGCTTGCGTGTTCCCCGTGGCTGAAGGTATGGATATTTATACTCATAGCCCCATGGTTTTGAAATCTCGTCGGCAAACTTTGGAGCTCATTCTTTCCAATCATGATAAGCGTTGCTTATCTTGCGTTCGCTCCGGCGATTGCGAATTGCAGCGTCTTTGCAATGAATATAAGGTAGAGAAGGAAGATGCTTATAAGGGTGAGCAGAGCGCTTATGTTTTAGACGATAGCGCTGTTCATATGACTCGCGATAATAATAAGTGTATCCTTTGCCGCCGCTGCGTAGCTGTTTGCGATAAGTGGCAGGGTGTTTCCGTAATCGGCGCTAATGAGCGTGGTTTTGCTACCCATATCGGTTCCGCATTCGATGATGGTCTGGGCCTCACTTCTTGTGTTTCCTGCGGCCAATGCATCGTTGCTTGCCCCACCGGCGCTCTTGCTGAAAAGGACGATACCGATAAGCTTTGGGATGCGATCGCTGATCCTACCAAGCATGTAGTTGTTCAGGTTGCTCCTTCTATCCGCGTAACCTTGGGCGAAGCCTTTGATATGCCTATCGGCACCAATGTTGAGGGCAAGATGGTTACTGCTCTTAAGAGATTGGGCTTTGATCGCGTATTTGACACCGATTTCACTGCCGACCTCACCATTATGGAAGAGGCTAATGAGCTGATCGAGCGCGTGAAGACCGGCGGTACTCTCCCGATGATCACTTCTTGCTCTCCCGGCTGGATCAAGTATTGCGAGCATAATTTCCCTGATTTGCTTCCCAATCTTTCTTCCTGCAAATCTCCCCAGCAGATGTTTGGTGCTCTTGTGAAGACCTACTATGCTGAAAAGAATAATATCGATCCCAAGGATATCGTTAGCGTATCTGTTATGCCCTGTACTGCAAAGAAATTTGAAGTAGGCCGCGAAGATCAGAGCGCTGCCGGTGTTCCCGATGTTGATATTTCCATCACTACTCGTGAGTTGGCTCGCATGATCAAGAGAGCCGGTTTGGTGTTCCAGAAGCTGGAGGATAGCGAATTTGATTCTCCCTTGGGTATCGGTTCCGGTGCAGGCTTGATCTTCGGTGCTACCGGCGGTGTTATGGAAGCCGCTTTGCGTACTGCAGTGGAGACTCTTACCGGTGAAGAGCTTGGTAAGCTGGAGTTCCATGATGTTCGCGGTACCGCAGGCCTCAAGGAAGCTGCATATAAGGTTGGCGATCTTGAGGTTAAGGTTGCTGTTTGCTCCGGTTTGGCCAATGCTAAAGAACTGCTGAAGAAGATTCGTGCCGGTGAAGCTGATTATACCTTTATCGAGATCATGGCTTGCCCCGGCGGCTGTGTAAACGGTGGCGGTCAGCCCTTCCAACCCGCATCTGTTCGGAATTATGAAGACCTTCGTGCTATGCGCGCAAAGGCTCTTTATGATACCGATGCTGATATGAAGCTGAGAAAATCTCATGAAAATCCCATGATCAAGCAGATCTATGATGAGTATCTTGAGAATCCCGGCAGCCATAAGGCTCATAAGATTCTTCATACCACTTATGTGGCAAGAAATCGCTTTGGCGATCAGTAAAAATCAAAATTTAAAAGCGGTGTCGAAAGACACCGCTTTTAATCTTTAATGATGCGCTCATCTTATATAAATATGAAGGAAATTTATAAATATGAAGGAAATTTCTATAAGATCAACCCATCCTTAAAAATAGAAATGACCCTTAATGTTCCGGACCTTTCACATCCTTCCCATCAAGGGTCATTTCTGTTCGCTCTTAATATCTAACATCGTTTAACCTCTCTTTCTTAAATTTTTCGACTCCGCCTTATTCTTTCCTCATTTTCCATCGCATCTTTTTTGATTTCCCGTTTAGGTCGGGTTTCCTTATGCTGAAATTGATTTTCTTAAGGCATTGTCTATCTTTGGTCCTCGCATCTTATAATCAGCATTCTATCCAACAATTTTATCTTTCCACAAACCATGGTACCTCATTTTTGCTGATTTAAGATTTAATTTAACGAGCACCGGAACTTATCTGTACATTGGACTCACCCTTTCTTTGTCTATATAATAGCATAAAAGTTTTCAAAAATCAATATAAAAGATATACAAAATATACAAAAATGTTTTGTGAAAATAAGAGAAATTCTTTCTTCTGATAGGATTTTTGTTGACATTTGATATAAGAGTTTGTTATAATAAATTTGTTGGTTGCTTCAATAGTGCGCGCTATTGAAGCATTTTTCTTTCGTTAACACTTTTTTAAATATTTTAGTATTCACAAATGCAAAAAAGTGTTGTATAATATCAAATGTATTTTATATTATGGAGGTAACCCCCTATGGGTAAAGGTCAAAGAAACCGCGAGCTTCGCGCGGCAGAAAGAGAAGCAAATCGTGAATCTCTTGCAAAGAAGGCAAAAAAGGATAAGATCAAAAAGCTTTCCATTTCAATCGTATCTATTGTATTGATTGTATGCCTTTTTGCCGGTCTTTTGGTTCATTTTATCACCGCCGGAGTGAATACCAGCGGTAAAGCCATGCGCAAGGCCATCGCTTTGGAATCCGAGAATTATAAGGTCAATGCGGCGATGATGTCGTATTTCTTCTATACTCAATATAATCAGCTTTTGAATGATTATAATAGCTATATGGAATATATCGGCTTGGATACAGAGTCATCTCTCAAAAGTCAGCAGTGCTCTTTCGCCGATGAAGGCACCACTTGGTATGATTACTTTGTTGATCAGGCATCCTCCCAGGTGAAAGAGTTGTTGTTCCTTGCTGAAAAAGCTAAGGATGAGGGAATGAAATTGGATGATGAAGATGCCAAGGCGGTTGATAGCAATATTGCTACTTTAGAGGCAACTGCAAAAGAAAATAATCTTGATCTTGCCACCTTTATTCCCGCCGCTTTTGGTACCGGAGTGAAAGAAAGCGATGTTCGCGATTGTATGGAACTTTCCTTAATGGCGAATAAGTATCTCACCAAATTCCAAGAGTCTTTGGATTATAGCGATAAAGAGGTTGAAGCCTTCTATAAGAAGAACATGGATTCTTATCGCTATGTGGACTATTATTATTATACTGTTTCCGCCAGCGATGCAGAAAAGAAATCTACTTATGCTGCTGCTGAAAAGGATGCCAAAGAGCTTGCCGCAGTAAAGAGCACCGATGCATTTGCTAAATGGGTTGAAGCCTATGAGCGCAAAAATGCCAAGATCACCAAGGATTATACCAAGGAAGCCTTGGAAGCCGATATCAGCGATGCCCTTTCCGAAATGGTTTATGAAGGCGCCACCTATACCAAAGATGATAAAGCCTCTGAATGGCTCTTTAATAAGGCAAAAGTAGGGCAAACCTATATTAATGATGATGGCAAGGGCTCTTATACCGTTTATTATTGCACCGCCACTCCTTATCGCGATGAAGAGGTTACCCGCACCATTCGCCAAATCATTTTGACCGAAGAAAACCATGGTTCCATGGAGGAGGCCAAAGAGGCGGCGGATGCCATCATTAAAGAGATGGCAGGCAAGAAGCTTGATGAAGCAACCTTCGAGGCTCAAGCCTATGAGCATAATGAAGATGCCAATACCGCGATGCTCGGCGGCCTTTGCGAGAACTATACAAAGGCAAGCTTTGATTCTAATATTGCCGAGTGGGTTTATGCCAAGGGGCGCAATCCCGGCGATATGGAATTGGTGAAGATGGAAGGCGGATATGCAATCTGCTTCTATGTTGGTAAAGGCCTTAAGGCTTGGGAAGCTGCCTGCATAAGCGCTATGGAGGCCGAAGATTATGAAGAGGCCAAAACCAAATGGGAAAAAGAGAATCCCTTAACCGAAAACGAAAAGAACTATAATAAGATTCCCGATATCTTATAATCAAAAAAATCGTGCCGAAAGGCACGATTTTTTTATGCTTTTTTTCCTTTAAAAATCTTTTCCCAAGGGATCACATAACTGATCAAATAAAGGGGAATCGAGAGGAGAACTGCTCCAAAGAAATCTAAAATGGAATGTTGCTTCACAAAAACAGTAGAGGCGCAAATGAATGCGGCCAAAATCCAAGAAGCAATAATGATCCATTTATGATCTTTGCACCATTTATTTTTATGAATGGCAATCGCCATTCCAATGGAATTCAGGCAGTGAATAGAGGGGAAAACATTATATGGCGTATCCCCCATTTGCAGAAGACGAATGGCGTCTATTAGAAAATTAGAGCGCCCTAAAAGCTCATAATCGATTCGAAGAGATTGATAATTAGGGAAAATCATGTAAATGATCAGGCAGGTTGTCATTCCAATGAAAAGAAAGGCCGCCATTCTGAAAAAATCCTTTCGGTTATTAAAGAAGAAAAAAACAAAACCTGCAGCAATATAAGCAAACCAAATGAAATAGGGGATAACAAATAGTTCATTAAAGGGAATCAGATCATCCAGTTTGCAATAAATTTCAGTGGCATTTGATCGTGTTGGTGAAAATGTATTTAACCAACCAAACCATGGCATATAAATCAGAAAATAGATCAAAAGAAGCGCATGGTTATAGCGCGGCCAAAGGCGTTTAAACGTTTCTTTCATATCGAATTATCCTTAATTGAATTTATAAAAACGGTTCACCAATCGATAGGCCCCAATGGTGATGATGCGGGTAGGTTTATTGGTGTAGCAATAGAAGCCTGCCAAAGAGCGCCACCGAATAGCGGGGTAGAGATCAGGATGCTCTTCTTTAAGATATTTCCAATATTCCTTCAGCTTCTTCAGGGCTTCTTCGGAGCCATCTAAAGAAAGGAGCAGGGAAGAAATCAGGATCATGATGCTAACATAGAGGCGCATATAGCGGAAAAGCTTTGGCTCCTTCTTTTTGATCGCCATCAGATCATGCTTTTCCAAAAGCAGCTTGGAAACTAAAATCTGCTGATCAACCCGCTTGATCATAACCTTTTCATTGACCGACTGATCGGCTCTGCCGATGAAATAGCGATAAAAATCGGTATCGCAATAATAGATGCTTTTCACCAGCGGCAGGGGAGCATAGAGGAAAACATTATCAACATAGAAGGTATGAAGCGGGATCTGCAGATCGGAGCTTTTAACCAAATCAGTGCGGTAAAAAACAGAATGCATGATCATATAGCGCGTAATATCAAAGGCGCCGCATTCGCTCCACGAGAATTTTCGGTTGCGCGGATAAATTCCCCGATAATGCACCGTATGGGTATCCCGCTCTTCATGCTCATATACATAGTTGCATACAATGAGGTCCAAAAGATCGTCCTTCTTTTGAAATTCTTCAATAAGATTCAAAATCTTTTGCAAGGATTCTTCATTGGCCCAATCATCGGAATCAACAACTTTATAATATAGCCCTTCGGCGGCGGAAAGACCGGCCATAATGCCGGAACCATGGCCGCCGTTTTCTTTATGGATCACCTTGATAATATCAGGGTGCTTTTCTTTATATGCATCGGCGATGGCTCCGGTATCATCGCTGGAACCATCGTTAACAATGATAATTTCAACGCGATCTCCGCCTGTCAGAAGGGAATCGATGCATCGGCTCATATACGCCGCACTATTATAGCATGGAACGGCAAATGAGATGAGTTTCATAGAATAAATGCTCCTTTATTTTAAACATTCTTTCGCCCCCATAGTCTACCACATATTATGGATAAAATCAAGTCAGCCAAAGAGATTATTCATTAATTTTATTTTAAGGTCTTCGGCTGCCTCAAATGAATATCCTTTGGCATATTCTTCTTCAATTTTTTGGTGCAGATCGCGCGCATGTTTTAAAGATTCTCCGGCAAGATCCAATAGCTCACGCAGAAGTCGTTTCATAAATGAAAGTTTGTTTTTATGAAGCGAAAGATGCTCTTTGCTGATCAGGTTTTGCATGGAAATGGTCTTGATAATGTTTTCTTCATCAATTTCAATGGGGAATAAACTATCTTTTGTTATAATTGAAAGGTTTGCTTTCGGAATAATTAAATGCTGCAGGAAAGGTTCCCCGAAGAGCGGATGATAGCCATTGATATGGGGGATTTCTCGCTCCTTTAAATTCTGCTCTATATACTCTAAAAGATAGGAACTTTGCAACCAACGGTCTTCCAAAAGAATAATATTTTTCCCAATCTTCTCAAAGGTTTTGGAATGGGTGATTCGCCCATGGGGAGATATCCCGCTTAAAAAGCGCTTATCAATCGTGGCTTTTTCGGTGTGATGCTCCCAAAGGGCATTTTGTTTTAGAATTTTATCGCCGATCATAGCAATTTTTTGGAAGGGAATCTGATTTTTCAAAGGAAAAAAGACTCCCTCTTGCAAAGCTTTGGCGCTTGAAAGGATTTTATAGCAACTCTTATAGGCTTTGCCTTTCTCTTCGCAAAGATGAATGATCTTTTTCTTATTAAGCTTTTCGGGCTGCCAACCGATCCCAAGATCGATGATATTTCCACCAATTCCCGGATAAATCGGCTCATGGCTATGGGGAGCGGTGGCATCGATAATAACTGCATTTTCTTTTGGTAAAATCAATCCGTCCAAGCTATCGGGGTCGCCGGAGCAAAGAATCAATTCTGCATTTTCGGCTTTTTCGGCAATTCGGCGCATCAAGGTGCTTTTTCCGCAACCGGGGCCGCCCTTTATGTAGTAGACCATTTTATTTTTTTCATCTAATATTGAATCAAAAAATGAAATAAAACCTTTGCCGCTATTGGCAGCGCAAAACGATTGATATTGCATTGTATCACCTCCCTTTATCTTATGCATGGAGCATCTTTTTGTTCGAATAAGAAAACCGTTAAATGGAAATAATGTTTTTGAATAAAATTTTCGGAGGATGCTATGTATAATAAGGTCGTGATCAGCGGAGTGGATACCTCTAAATTGCCGATTTTAACCAACGAAGAAAAAAATCAACTTTTGCTTCAAATAAAAGAGGGAGATAAAAAAGCAAAGGATCGGTTTGTGGAGGGGAATCTTCGCTTGGTGCTCTCTATTGTGCAAAGATTTGCAGGGCGAGGGGAGAGCATGGATGATCTTTTTCAGGTGGGGTGCATTGGTCTGATTAAAAGTATCGACAATTTTGATATGAGTCTGGGGCTTCGCTTCAGCACCTATGGAGTGCCGATGATTCTTGGGGAAATTCGGCGCTATCTGCGGGATAATAATATGGTTCGCGTTTCGCGGGCAACAAGGGATCTTGCCTATAAAGCTCTCGGTGTGAAAGAAAAACTTGCCAATGAGAAAAATCGGGAACCAACAGTTGCGGAAATTGCAAAAGAGCTTTCGGTTCGCAAGGAGGATGTGGTGATGGCTTTAGATGCTATTGTGGATCCGGTATCTCTTTTCGAACCGGTTTATTCCGATGGAAATGATGCAATCTATGTGATGGATCAGGTGAGTGATGGCCGCGGAGGAGATGATTGGTTAGATGAACTTTTAATCAAAGATGCCATCAACCAACTGCCTCCCAGAGAGAAAAATATTATTGAACTTCGATTTTTAGAGGGAAAAACGCAGATGGAAGTGGCGGAAGAGGTTGGAATTTCTCAAGCGCAGGTTTCCCGATTGGAAAAAGGCGCTATGGAGCGAATCAAGAGTCAGCTGTAACCTTTTTTAGGTTGTTTCATAGAATAAATATAAAACAGTGTATCTTTTGGGAGGGGAGCCTGAATGCTGGTAAAGGTATTGGATAATGATCGGGTGAAGATCCTAATGGAAGATCAGGATATTGCTTTTTATGATCTTCCCTTTGAAAAATTGAGCGAAGAGGATCCCGATTCTCAAGCATTTATTTATGAGTTGATTCAGAAAACCCAAGAGCGAACAGGGATCGATTTTAAAGATTGCAAGGTTATGATCGAAGTAGTTCCGGGGGTATCCGGAAGTTATTATATCTTGCTTACCCGAATGCGCGAGGAAGGGGAGGGCAAGATTTGCTTCGATAAAGCAGATCTTGCGGAGCGCGAGGTTTATATTTTCAGGATAAACCATGCATGGGATATCCCTTCTTTTTTTGAACTTATGAGCGGGTATCCGCCTGAAGAGAGCAGTTTATATTTTTTTGGTGAATCCTATTATGCGCTTCTTGCCTTTAATCCATCGATAATAAAGAATTCTGATTTTAATTTTTTCTTGCTATCATTGGAAGAATTTGCCGACCGATGCCGCTATCAATATATAAATGAAGCCCTTCTGATGGAATGGGGAGAATGCATCTGCGAAAGAGGAGCCCATGAAAAACTAAAATCAAAAGGAACTCTTGAAATGAAAAAAGAGATGTGATATACTCCACCTAAAAGGAGTGATAAAGATGAAAAAAATTCAAACAAATGATGCTCCCGCTGCGATCGGTCCTTATTCGCAGGCGGTAATTTCCGCCAATTGGGTGTTTACTTCCGGTCAGATCGCAATCAATCCTGCCACCGGAGAGGTAGAAGCAGGGGATATTGCGGGCCAGACAGAGCAGGTTATGAAAAATTTGGGCGCTGTGCTTAAGGCTGCCGGTTCCTCTTATGAAAAGGCGATTAAAACCACATGCTTTTTGAAAAACATGGAGGATTTTGCCGCCTTTAATGAAATTTATGGTCGCTATTTCAGCGAAAAACCGGCAAGAAGCTGCGTGGCTGCCGCCGCGTTGCCGAAGGGTGTTTTGGTTGAAGTTGAAGTGGTTGCCGAAATTGAATAATGGGAACAAGCGAAATCCAAGGATTTCGCTTGTTTTTTTATCAAAAAATGCGAAAAATATGTTGACAAATCAAAGGCAGGTGCTTATAATATATAAAAAGCGTTGAAGGGAAACAAAATGCAGAGTTTGCTTTTCAGAGAGTCGGCGGTTGCTGGGAGCCGATAAGCAATTTGTATATAACTCATCCCGGAGCGGTCGGCTGGAAAATTTTTAGTAAAGCCGAACGGGTTCTCCCGTTATAGAGAGGCGCATTGATGGATGCGGATGAGAGGGCATATTTTTGCCAATAAGAGTGGTACCGCGGAGGAATTCTTCGTCTCTTTTATGCAAGGGCTTCATTGGCTTTGCGTAAGGGAGATTTTTTTATTTTTTGAGCAACGGAGGAAGAAGATGGAAGGCTATCAGAAGTATACAAGGCAATTTTTTGAAGCACCTGATGTTTCAATGGATTGGGCAAAAAAGGCTTATATTGATCGGGCGCCGATCTGGTGCAGTGTGGATCTGCGGGATGGCAATCAAGCGTTGATCACCCCCATGAGCCTTGATGAAAAGTTGCTGTTTTTCAAAGAGCTTGTTCGCATCGGCTTTAAAGAGATCGAGATCGGTTTTCCTGCCGCCTCCGAAACCGAATATGAATTTTGCCGCACCTTGATCGAGCAGGATCTGATCCCTGATGATGTTTCCATTCAGGTGCTTACTCAATCAAGAGAGCATATTATTGCCAAAACCTTCGAGGCTCTTAAAGGGGCCAAGAATGCAGTGGTGCATCTTTATAATTCAACCTCTCTTGCCCAAAGAGAGCAGGTGTTTAAGAAGAGCAAAGAAGAAATCATTGAAATTGCCCGCTTTGGGGCTAAACTCTGCAAGGAATATCGGCAGAAGACTCCCGGTAATTTCAAATTTGAATATTCCCCCGAAAGCTTCACCGGAACCGAGCCGGAGTTTGCGGCTGAGATCTGCAATGAAGTGATCCGCATCTGGGAGCCTACCGCTGAAGATAAGGTAATCATCAATCTGCCGGTTACTGTTTCCCATTCGATGCCCCATGTATACGCAAATCAGGTGGAATATATGTGTAAGCATCTGGAGAGAAGAGAGAACCTGATTATTTCGCTCCATCCCCATAATGATCGCGGTTGCGCTGTGGCCGATAGCGAGATGGGGCTTCTGGCAGGTGCCGATCGCATTGAGGGCACTCTTTTCGGCAACGGGGAGCGAACCGGTAATGTGGATATTATTACTTTGGCGATGAATATGTATTCCCAAGGGGTTGATCCTGAGCTTGATTTCTCTGATCTGCCGCGGATCACCGAGCTTTATGAGCAGGTAACTCGTATGCATGTTTATGAGCGGCAGCCCTATAGCGGAAAGCTTGTTTTTGCCGCCTTTAGCGGTTCTCATCAGGATGCCATTGCCAAAGGCATGAAATGGAGAGAAGAAAAATCCCCCGCCCATTGGACTGTGCCCTATCTGCCTTTGGATCCCACCGATGTTGGCCGCGTTTATGAAACCGATGTTATTCGCATTAATTCCCAATCGGGCAAGGGCGGAATCGGTTATTTGATGGAAACTCAATTCTCCTTTGTTTTGCCTCCGAAAATGCGCGAGGATTTCAGTTATCATGTGAAGCATATTTCTGATGTGGGCCATAAAGAGCTTCAGCCCGAAGAAGTATATGAAATCTTCATGAATGATTATGTAAACCAAAGCAAAGTTTTAGATGTAGTAACGGCCGAATTCAAGAAAGAAGAGACCGGCTTCTCCGCAAATGTGGTAATCCGCTATAATGGGGAAGAGGTTGTGGTGAAATCTTTTGGTAATGGCCGTCTGGATGCTACCGGTAATGCTATCAAGCAGGTAATCGGGGAGCGCTATACCTTTGATTCTTATCAGGAGCATGCTCTTGAAGTGGATTCTCATGCAAGAGCCGCCTCTTATGTAAGCATCAAGGATCAGAGCGGAAAGCTTATTTGGGGTGTTGGAGTAGATGAAGATATTATCCATTCTTCTATTAAAGCGCTTGTTAGCGCGCTTAATCGAATGTTTTAAGAAAAAAGGAAATCAGCAAAAATGAAAATGAAAGGCGCACAGATTATTATAGAAACATTGATCGAACTTGGTGTAACCGATGTATTTGGTTACCCCGGTGGTCAAGTGCTTAATATTTACGATGCTCTTTATGAAAAGAGCGATCGCATCAATCATTACCTTGCCGCTCATGAGCAGGGGGCAGCCCATGCGGCTGATGGCTATTTTCGGGCAACCGGAAAGGTGGGCGTTGTTATTGCAACTTCCGGTCCGGGAGCCACCAATTTGGTAACCGGTATCGCAACTGCTATGCTGGATTCGGTTCCCATGGTTGCTATCACCGGAAATGTGCCCTGCAGCCTGATCGGGAAGGATAGTTTTCAGGAGATCGATATCACCGGTATCACCCTTCCGATTACCAAGCATAATTACTTTGTTAATGATATCGCCAATCTTGCCGATACCATTCGCGAGGCCTATCGGATTGCCCGCTCCGGTCGCCCCGGTCCGGTTCTGATCGATATCCCCAAAGATATTCAAATCGCCGAGTATGATTATGAGCCTCAACCTATCGCTCCTAAATTCGAAAATCATATTGTTTCGGAAGAAGAAATTCAAAAAGCGGCGAAATTGATCAATGAATGCAAAAAGCCCTATATTTATATCGGCGGCGGCGCTATCGGCGCAGGCCTTCCCGAAGCCCTTGCTTCCTTTGCCGAAAAGATTGATGGCGTTATCGGATGCACTTTGATGGGAATTTCCGGTGTTAATACCGATTGCGAGCGATTCCTTGGTATGCAGGGAATGCATGGTCATTATGCCTCTTCCATGGCGCAGCATCATGCAGATCTGATTATTGCGATCGGCGTGCGGTTCAGTGATCGGGCAACAGGCAATAAGGATAAATATGCGCCTAATGCAAAGATTATCCATATTGATATCGATTTTTCCGAGCTTAATAAGAATATCCCCGTTGCGGTTGGCATGATCGGCGATGTAAAGGATACATTTGATCGTATTGCAAGTGCGGTGGAGGCAAAAAGGCGCCCTGATTGGATGGCTTATATTGACCGGCTGAAAAAGGAGGAAGAATCCTTCTATATTAAATCCGACGCGCTCACACCGAAGAATCTGTTGGAGATCGTTAATGAGAATATTACTGCGGATACCACCATTGCAACCGATGTTGGTCAGCATCAGATGTGGGCTGCGCAGTATTGCCGCTTCCAAAAACCGAGAAGGTTTGCTTCCAGCGGCGGCCTTGGTACCATGGGCTTTGGGCTTGGTGCGGCGATCGGCGCAGCGGTCGGCTCCAAGGATCGGGTGGTTTTGGTTACCGGTGATGGTAGCTTTGGCATGAATTTAAATGAAATGGCCACCGCAGTTACTTATCAACTGCCCATAACGATTGTTTTGATGAATAATGGCGTTTTAGGCATGGTTCGCCAATGGCAAACCCTTTTCTTCAATGAGCATTATTCGAGCACAACTCTTGGCAGAAAAACCGATTTTGTGAAATTGGCGGAAGCCTTTGGCGCCAAGGGAATGCGGGTAGATACTCCGGAAAGCTTTGAAAAGGCTTTCAAAGAAGCCTTTAATACCGATGGCCCCGTGCTTATCGATTGTTGCATCGATAAGGACGAATTCGTTTTGCCGATGCTGCCGCCCGGCGGATCGATGGACGATATTATTACCCGGAAAGGAGAATAAGCATGGCGAAGAAGGATCAATTTATTATCGCGGTATATGTTGAAAATAAATTCGGCGTTCTCACTCGGGTTACCAGCATGTTTACCCGTCGGGGTTTCAATATCGATGCGTTGACTGTTGGCGAAACCGAATCCCCTGAATATTCCCGTATCACCATTTGCATGAGCGGGGATGGCTATGCAAAGGAGCAGATGATCAATCAGCTTCGCAAGCTCTATAATGTGCGTAAGGTGGAGCTTATTGAAAGCGATTTTTCATTGCGGAGAGAGCTTTTGTTGCTCAAGACGTTTAATCGCAAGGAAACCAGCAACGATGTGATGAATGCGGTGAATATCTTCCGCGCAAAAATTGTGGATTATTCTCCCGATGCCCTCTGCATCGAGGTTACCGGTGATTCCGAAAAAATCGATGCGTTTATCGATGTGATGAAACCTTTGGGAATCATCGAAATGTGCCGCACCGGTGTGGTTGCCTTGGAGCGCGGCAGTAATAGTATTTTAAGTAAATAATTTTTATCATAAAAGGAGAAAAGAAAAATGAACAATGCAAAGATCTATTATCAGCAAGATTGTGATTTAAACAAACTCAACGGTAAGACCGTTGCCATTATCGGCTATGGCTCTCAGGGCCATGCTCATGCTTTGAATCTGCATGAGTCCGGTGTGGATGTTATTGTTGGTCTTTATGAGGGCAGCAAGAGCTGGGCAAAGGCTGAAAAGGCGGGCCTTAAGGTTATGACCGCTGCCGATGCTGCAAAGAATGCCGATGTTGTGATGATCCTGATCAACGACGAAAAGCAGGCTAAACTTTATAAAGAGAGCATTGAGCCCTATATGACCGAAGGCAAGACCCTTGCTTTTGCTCATGGCTTCAATATTCATTTTGGCTGCATTAAGCCTCCCAAGAATGTAAATGTTATCATGGTTGCTCCCAAAGGCCCCGGTCATACTGTCAGAAGCGAATATCAGGCCGGCAAGGGTGTGCCTTGCCTGATCGCAGTTGAGCAGGATGCTACCGGCGATGCGCTGGAGATCGGCCTTGCTTATGCGCTCGGTATCGGCGGTGCTCGCGCAGGCGTTTTGGAAACAAACTTCCGCACCGAAACCGAAACCGATCTTTTCGGTGAGCAGGCAGTGCTTTGCGGCGGTGTTTGCGCTTTGATGCAAGCAGGCTTTGAAACCTTGGTTGAGGCCGGCTATGATCCCCGCAATGCTTATTTTGAATGCATTCATGAGATGAAGCTGATTGTTGATCTGATCTATCAGAGTGGGTTTGAAGGAATGCGTTATTCCATCTCTAATACTGCTGAATACGGCGATTATATCACCGGTCCCAAGATCATTACCGATGATACCAAGAAGGCCATGAAGAAGGTGCTGAAGGATATTCAGGACGGCACCTTTGCAAAGGATTTCTTGGTGGATATGTCTGATGCAGGTTCTCAGGTACATTTCAACGCTATGCGTAAGATCGCTTCCGAGCATCCTTCCGAAGTGGTTGGTAAGGAGATCCGTAAGCTTTATAGCTGGAGCGATGAAGATAAGTTGATCAATAACTGATCGGCAGGAGGAAAAAATGGTTAAAGATACCGTGGTGTGCGGCGCGCATAATGCGCCGCACCGTTCCCTATATCATGCCCTTGGGCTCACCGAAGAGGAGCTTTCTCGGCCCCTTATCGGCATTGTAAGCTCTTATAATGAAATTGTGCCGGGGCATATGAATTTAGATAAGATTACTGAAGCGGTTCGCCTTGGTGTTGCCATGGCCGGCGGCACCCCGATCGTTTTTCCTGCCATTGCTGTTTGCGATGGGATTGCCATGGGGCATGTAGGAATGAAATATTCTTTGGTTACCCGCGATCTTATTGCTGATTCTACCGAAGCAATGGTGATGGCCCATGGCTTTGATGGGCTGGTGATGATCCCGAATTGCGATAAAAACGTTCCCGGCCTTCTGATGGCAGCAGCCCGATTGAATATTCCTACTGTTTTTGTTAGCGGCGGCCCGATGCTTGCAGGCCGCGTTGGCGGAAAGAAAACCAGCCTTTCCAGTATGTTTGAAGCGGTTGGCTCCTTTAAGGCAGGCAAGATCGATCAGGCAAAGTTGGATGAATTTGAATGCCGCACCTGCCCCACTTGCGGTTCTTGCTCCGGTATGTATACTGCAAATTCCATGAACTGCCTTACTGAGGTTTTGGGAATGGGTTTGCGCGGAAATGGTACCATTCCTGCGGTATATTCCCGCAGAATAGAGCTTGCTAAACATGCGGGCATGAAGGTGATGGAGCTGATCGAGAAGGATATCCGCCCCTTGGATATCATGACCGAGAAGGCTTTCCAAAATGCTCTTACTGCCGATATGGCTCTTGGCTGCTCTACCAATAGTATGCTGCATCTTCCTGCAATCGCCAATGAATGCGGGATTGCGCTGAATTTGGATATGGCCAACGAGATCAGCGCGCGCACTCCCAATCTCTGCCATTTGGCCCCTGCAGGCCCCACCTATATGGAGGATCTTGATGAGGCGGGCGGCGTATACGCAGTGCTGAAAGAGCTCACCAAAAAGGGGCTTCTCCATACCGATTGCCTCACTTGCACCGGTAAAACAGTAGGGGAGAACCTTGAAAATGTTGAAAATCTCGATGAAAGCGTGATTCGCAATATCGAGAATCCTTATAGCGAAACCGGCGGAATCGCCGTTCTAAAGGGCAATCTTGCTCCCGATGGTTGCGTGGTTAAGCGCTCGGCGGTTGCGGCAGAAATGCTTGTTCATGAAGGCCCTGCAAGAGTTTTTAATAGCGAAGAGGAATGCATTGCAGAAATTTATGCCGGCGGCATCAAAGCCGGCGATGTGGTTGTGATTCGCTATGAGGGGCCCTCCGGTGGCCCCGGTATGCGCGAAATGCTTTCTCCCACCTCTGCTATCGCAGGTATGGGGTTGGATAAGGATGTGGCTCTTATCACCGATGGCCGCTTCTCCGGCGCCACTCGCGGGGCTTCTATCGGCCATGTTTCTCCCGAAGCAGTTCGCGGCGGCACTATCGCCTATGTGAAAGAAGGAGATATCATCTCCATCAATATTTCGGAGCATTCTATTACTTTGAAGGTTTCCGAAGAAGAACTTGCCAAGAGAAAAGAGGAAATGCCCATCATGAAAAAGCAGGGGATCTCCGGCTATCTCAAGCGCTATGCGGCGCAGGTTTCCTCGGCTGATAAAGGTGCGATCATCAATATCAAGGAGTGATTTTAAAATGGGAATGACAATGACTCAAAAGATCCTTGCCGCCCATGCCGGCTTGCCCGAAGTTAAAGCAGGGCAGCTCGTTATGGTTAAGCTGGATCGGGTGTTGGGCAACGATATCACCTCTCCTGTGGCTATTCGTGAATTTGAGCGGATGGGCTTTGAGGGGGTTTATGATAAGGATAAGGTAACAATGGTCATGGACCATTTTGCCCCCAATAAAGATATCAAAGCCGCAGTACAATGCAAAATGTGCCGTGATTTCTGCAATGATAAGGAAGTAACTCATTTTTATGATGTAGGCCGAATGGGCATTGAGCATGCCTTGCTGCCTGAAAAGGGTTTGGTTGTGCCCGGTGATGTGGTGATCGGTGCCGATTCCCATACCTGCACTTATGGTGCTCTGGGCGCATTTTCTACCGGCGTTGGTTCAACCGATATGGCGGCAGGCATGGCCATCGGTAAGGTTTGGTTGAAGGTTCCTTCCGCCATCCGTTTTGTACTTAAGGGTAAGCTGAATCCTTATGTTTCCGGTAAGGATGTTATTTTGCATATTATCGGTAAGATCGGCGTGGATGGCGCTCTTTATCGCTCCATGGAATTTACCGGCGAAGGTGTTCAGAGCCTTTCCATCTATGATCGGCTTACCATGACCAATATGGCTATCGAAGCCGGTGCCAAAAACGGCATTTTTGAAGTGGACGATGAAACTATCGCTTATGTAAAGGCTCATGCCGATCATGAGGGCGTTGTTTACCAAGCTGATGAAGATGCGATCTATGATGAAACCATTGAGATCGATCTTTCCACCATTCGCTCTACCGTTGCTTTTCCCCATCTTCCTGAAAATACCCGCACCATTGATGAGGTGGGAGAGGTGCGGATCGATCAGGTTGTGATCGGTTCTTGCACCAATGGTCATTATAAAGATTTAGAGGAAGCAGCCTCTATTTTAAAGGGCAAAAAAATTGCCGACCATGTGCGCGCAATTATCATTCCCGCCACTCAGGATATCTATCTGAAGGCTCTTGATAGCGGTATATTGAAAACCTTTATCGAGGCAGGCTGCGTGGTTTCTACTCCTACTTGCGGCCCATGCCTTGGCGGCCATATGGGCATTCTCGCCAAAGGGGAGAGAGCAGTGGCCACTACCAATCGTAATTTTGTTGGTCGGATGGGCGATCCCGAATCAGAGGTTTATCTTGCAAGCCCGGCTGTGGCTGCTGCAAGCGCAGTTGCCGGCAGGATTGCCGGAGTTGAGGAGGTGCTGGGATGAATTATTGCGGAAAAGTAATTAAATACGGGGATAACGTTGATACCGATGTAATCATCCCTGCCCGCTATCTGAATACCATTGATAAAGCAGAGCTTGCTTCCCATTGCATGGAGGATCTGGATATTCATTTTAAGGATAAGGTTCAGGAAGGGGATATGATCGTTGCCGGTTATAATTTCGGCTGCGGCTCTTCCCGCGAGCATGCTCCGATTGCAATCAAAGCAAGCGGAATTTCCTTGGTTATTGCAAAAAGCTTTGCTCGGATCTTTTATCGTAATGCCATTAATATCGGCCTTGCTATTGTGGAATGCCCCGAAGCGGCAGAAGCAATTCAGGACGGAGATCAGCTGGAAGCCGATATGAACCGCGGCATTATTACCAATAAGACGACCGGTGATGTTTATAAAACCGAACCGTTCCCCGCATTTATTCAAGAGATTATCGCCAATGGCGGTTTGGTAGAATCTATCAAAAACGGTAGTGTTAAATAAGGAGCAACCCATGAATTATAATATTGCATTATTAAAGGGCGATGGAATCGGCCCTGAAATTGTGGATAGTGCTGTTGAAGTTTTGAAAAAAATCGGCGAGAAGTGCGGCCATCAATTTAATTTCACTCCGTATCTTATCGGCGGCAGCGCTATTGATGCCACCGGTAAGCCCCTGCCGGAAGAAACGGTTGAGGGCTGCCTTGCAAGCGATAGCGTATTGCTGGGCGCTGTTGGCGGCCCGAAATGGGATGGTCTGCCCGGTGATCAGCGGCCCGAAAAAGCTCTTCTTGGAATTCGCGCGGCCTTGGGGCTTTATACCAACCTTCGCCCTGCCAAGCTTTATGCGGCGTTGAAGGGGGAATCCCCCTTGCGGGCCGATTTGGTGGAGCGCGGATTTGATCTGATGATTGTGCGTGAGCTTACCGGCGGAATTTATTTTGGTGATCGGGGCTATCGTCAAGGAAAATATGGCGAAGAGGCTTATGATACCGAGTGCTATAGTCCGATGGAAATTGAGCGTATTGCAAGGGTTGCCTTTGAAACTGCCAAAAAGCGCCGCTGCAATTTGATCAGCATCGATAAAGCGAATGTTTTGGAAACTTCTCGCCTTTGGAGAAAGATCGTGCATGAGATTGCAAAGGAATATCCCGAGGTAACCTGCACCGATATGCTGGTGGATAATGCGGCGATGCAGCTTGTAAAGAATCCTGCCCAGTTTGATGTGGTAGTAACCTCCAATATGTTTGGCGATATCCTTTCCGATGAGGCCTCTCAGATTACCGGTTCTATCGGTATGCTGCCCTCCGCTTCTTTGGGGGATGGCACTCGCGGTATGTATGAACCGATCCATGGCTCTGCTCCCGATATCGCAGGTCAGAATAAAGCCAATCCTATTGCTACCATTCTTTCTGCTGCGATGATGCTTCGCTATTCCTTTGATCTTGCAAGGGAAGCAGATATGATCGAAGAAGCAGTAGATCGGGTTTTGAATGCAGGTTGGAGAACCGCTGATCTTGCCAATGGCGGAGAGGCGCTTTCTACCTCTGAAATTACGAAAAAGATCCTTGAGGAGCTTTAATATGATGCAACTTGATTGGGAAAGCGCATCGATTGCGCTTTCCTCCTTGGTGATCTTTCGCAGTGTGGCGGAGGATCCTGCTCTAAAAAAACTGCAAACCTTTTTGAAGGGAGCAGATCTTAAAATCGAAGAAAAAGCAGAAGGGTACGGGGCTTTTGTCCGTGCCCTCTTCGAGGTTTCTTATGATTTAACCGCCTATCTTGAAAAGCGCATTATTGAAGACGAAAACGATTATGTTTTAAAAGTTGCCCATAGAAAAGAAATTCCGCCGATTTTGCAGGCTTGCGTTATGAATGAATTGGCGGTTCTCTCTGCCATTTCTCGCCTTGATCCTAAAGATCTTGCTGCAAGGGTAGGCTATGCGGGCTATCTTCCCCTCTTTGAAAATAGCGGTGCAGATTTCCTGAAACTTTATGAGGAGCGGCTTCAAAATGTGGAGCGCTATGGCTATGGCATTTTTGCTGCCAATCGCATGTTTAATATCACTGATGGTATGATCAGCCCTGTTCGAAGCGCCGATCCGATAGAAATTCATGAATTGATCGGTTATGAGGCCGAGCGGCAGCAAGTGGTTGATAATACCCGCGCCCTTCTTGCAGGTAAGCCTGCCGCCAATATTTTGCTTTGCGGCGATGCAGGAACCGGCAAGTCTTCCACTGTGAAGGCGGTAACCAATTTGTTGGCAGGGGAGGGCTTAAGGCTGATCGAGCTTCGCAAGGAGCAAATCTTGCAGCTTCCCTCTATCATGGATCAGATCAGCCGCAATCCTTTAAAGTTTATCATTTTTATCGATGACCTTTCCTTTAATAAAAATGACGATTGCTTTGGCACTTTGAAGGCTATTTTAGAAGGCTCTGTTTCTGCTCGAAATAAAAATACAGTGATTTATGCTACCAGCAATCGGCGGCATTTGATTAAGGAAAGCTTTTCGGATCGCGATGGAGATGATGTGCATCATAATGATACCCTTCAAGAGCTTTTATCCCTCTCCGAGCGCTTTGGAATGACTGTTCTTTTCCAAAAGCCCAATAAAGAGCTTTATCTTAAAATTGTGCATCAGCTCGCCAAGCTTAAAAATATTGATTTGGATGAAAAAGAGCTTGATCTGCGCGCAGAAGCGTTTGCCCTGAAGAAGGGCGGCCGCTCCGCAAGAGCTGCGGAGCAATTTACCGATCATTTGCTATCGGAAGAATGTTGAAAGGCGAGAAACTATGTTAACACTTGATAAGATCTATCATGCCGGATATGTGCTGCGGGATGTTATTCGCAAAACTGATGTTATTGCTGCGCCCCATATTAATCCCGATGCAGAAATCTTTTTGAAAACCGAAAATCTCCAAATTACCGGTTCTTTTAAGGTGCGCGGCGCTTATTATAAAATGAGCCAACTCAGCGAAGAGGAAAAAGAAAGAGGAGTTATTGCTTGCTCTGCGGGGAATCATGCCCAAGGGGTTGCGCTTTCAGCGCAGAAAAACGGTATTAAAGCAGTTATCTGCCTGCCCGATGGCGCTCCAATTTCTAAAGTAGAAGCAACCAGAAGCTATGGTGCAGAGGTGGTTTTGGTGGAGGGCGTTTATGATGATGCCTATGCCAAAGCTCTGCAACTGCGCGATGAAAAGGGCTATACCTTTATTCATCCCTTCGACGATGAGTATGTTATTGCAGGGCAGGGGACCATTGGTCTGGAGCTTTGCGATCAGATTCCGGAGCTGGATGCTGTGATCGTTCCTATCGGTGGCGGCGGCTTGATTTCCGGTATTGCCTTTGCCCTGAAGCAGCTTAATCCTAATATTAAGGTTTATGGTGTGCAGGCCGCAGGTGCGCCCAGTATGCTTAATTCCATCCATGATGGCAAGATTGAAACCCTTAAGGGGGTTGCAACCATCGCTGATGGTATTGCTGTAAAGAAACCGGGGGATTTAACTTTCGAGATCTGCAGCAAATATGTAGATGATATTGTATCGGTTACCGATGATGAGATTTCCGCGGCAATCCTTGCCTTGATGGAGCAGCAAAAGCTGGTTACCGAAGGGGCAGGCGCCACTGCAGTTGCAGCTGCAATGTTTAATAAAGTGTCCATTAAAGGAAAGAAGGTTGCTTGCTTGCTTTCCGGCGGTAATATTGATGTAACGATTCTTTCCCGCGTAATCGAGCGTGGTCTTATGATGAGTGGCCGAACCTGTAAGCTCAATATTGAGCTGATGGATAAACCCGGTCAACTTAAGCATGTTTCCCGCATTATCGCCGAGCTTGGCGGTAATGTGATCGGCGTGCATCATGAGCATACCAATGAGGGCTCCGATATCAACGGCTGTTATCTCCACGTTTTGCTTGAAACAAGAAATTTCGAGCATATTGCCGAGATTCGTAAAGCCCTTGCTGATTTTGGATTTAAATTTATGGACTAATAAAAAAGACTACCGAAGGGGCACCCTCCGCAAGGAAGAATAGGTTTTGAGAGCATCTTTTTCGCCCAAACAAATCGAAAAAATCCCGCCATGCGTCAG